>JAYVCA010000162.1:0-6367 GCA_043750135.1 Chloroflexota bacterium
CTCGAGCGAGACCGGCTCCTGCGAGACCTTCACGATCTCGCGGACCTTGTCGGCGGTGATGAGCATCCGCTCGGCGATCTCCTCGGCGGTGGGCTCGCGTCCGAGCTCCTGGAGCAGACCGCGCGAGACGCGGATGAGCTTGTTGATCGTCTCGACCATGTGGACCGGGATGCGGATCGTGCGGGCCTGATCGGCGATCGCGCGTGTGATCGCCTGACGGATCCACCAGGTCGCGTAGGTCGAGAACTTGTAGCCCTTGCGGTAGTCGAACTTCTCGACGGCGCGGATGAGGCCGATGTTCCCCTCCTGGATGAGGTCGAGGAAGCTCATCCCGCGGCCGATGTACTTCTTCGCGATGGACACGACGAGGCGAAGGTTCGCCTCGGTGAGGTTGTGACGCGCGTCGTCGCCCTTCTGGATGAGCTCGTCGGCGAGACGTCGCAGTCCGCGCTGCTCGTCGGCATCGTCGTGCACCAGAACGTTCAGGTACTTCACCATGATCGTGCGGAGCTCCTGGCCGAGCATGACCAGCTCGCCCAGCCGCTCCGCGCCTTCGGCCGGGCCGTGGATCTTCGAATACGCGGGGAGGATCCGGATCGTGAGGCGCTCCGGGTCCCGCTTGCTGCCGTCGATGATCGCGACGAGCTCGTCGATGAGGACCTTCGCCTCGGTCGAGATCTCCTTGCTGTTCGCCTCGGCATGCAGCGGCTCGCGGAGCTTGAGCAGGCGGTTGCTGAGCCGCTTGAGCTCCTTGCCCCCGTCCTCATCGTTCACCGTCCGGCGAAGCGCCTTGTTGGTGAAGCGGGTCGCCTCGTCGACGAACTCCTTCGGCCGGCCGAGGGCCATGCGCTTCTTCACCTCGACCCCAAGCTCGTAGAGGTGGATGACCGAGAGCGCCGGTGACTCAAGGGCCATCTCGCCCAGCTCGATCGACTTTGCGAGGTTCACCTCTTCCTCGGCGGTGAGCAGCGGCACCTTGCCGATCTCCTTGAGGTACATCCGGACCGGGTCATCGACGCTGATGAGGTCGCTCGCCAGCACCGTGGCGATCGAGTCCTCGCGCTGCAGCTCCTCGGTCTCTTCTTCTTCTTCCTTGACCTGGGACCAGTTCGGTCCGCGCTCGGCCTCGAGGATCTCGACATTGTTGTCGTCGAGGGTGACGAGCAGCTCCTCCAGCTCACCTGGCTCGGCGTCGGGGATCGCGCGGACAAGATCCTCCTGGGTGACGTAGCCCTGCTGCTTCCCCTTCGCGAGAAGCTTCTCGGCCTGCTCGCGGTGCTCGGGGTGGATCCCGGTGCGCTCGGCCACGGTGGCCTTACTGCCGGCATCCTTCTCTTTGATCGCGCTCTTCGCTGCCATTCCTACTCCTGATCCGCTTGGGACCCCGGCCCTACTCCTGCCCGCTCCGGAGCACCGTGTGGCGCTCGCGGGTGCGCATGAGCTCGTCCAGCTCGCTCGCCAGCCGAGCCACCTCGACATCGAGGTCGCCCACGCCGGTGTCCTGTCGCGCGAGCCCGGCCCGGGCCTCGCCAAGACGCCGCCGCAAGTTCGCTTCCCGAAGACGGAGCGCGAGGATCTCGATCTCCTGCCCTGGATCGACGTCTGGGCCTGGCTCCGGCGCATTCGCGCCGAGGGACGCCGCCGTGGCGGCGAGGTGAGCCGGCAAGCCAGCCGTCGAATGCCCGCCCGAGCGAAGATGTTCAAGGATCGCTCGGTGATCGGGATCAGCCAGGTCGGTGGGGTCGAGGTCGGCGCGCGAAGCCTCCTCCGGGTACTTCAGTAATTGTGCCATGAGGTAACGCTCCAGCGAAGGCACTTGTTTCCGGACCGTCTCGGGAGGGGCCGCGGGGGCCGGTCCCCCGGGTCGATCCGGCCGCTCGGGCCGGATCCGGGCCGCTGCGGCCTGCTCGCGGAGCGCAGCCTGATCGAGGCCGGTCGCGGCGCTCAGGGTGCCGAGGTAGACCTCCCGGCGGATCTGATCCGGCTCATCGGCGAGGAGCGGGAGGGTCTCCTCGAGGAACCGCCGCCGGCCGTCCGGGGTACCGAGCCGTTCCCGGCCCACGCGGTCCTGCACCTTCCCGATCACGAACTCCAGGAGCGGCTTCGCGCCGGCGAGGAGCGACCGCAGCCCCTCGGGGTCGTTCCGGGCCATCTCGTCGGGATCGGTGTTCTCCGGAAGGACGGTGACGTAGACCTCGAGACGGTAGGTCGTGTCCACGGTCCCCTTGCGCGAGCGGCTCGCGGCGGGTTGGACGATCTTCAGCAGCTCGCGGCCACGCGCCTCCGCCGAGCGCTGGCCCGCCGCGTCGCCGTCGAACGCGACGATCGCGCGATCGATGTGCAGATCGTCCAGGACCCGGTACTGATCCTGGGTGAGGGCGGTCCCCATCGAGGCCACGACGTTCCCGATCCCGGCCTGATGCGCGGCGATCGCGTCGAAGTAGCCCTCCACGATCACCGCCTCGCTCTGCTTGCGGACCGCGGCCTTCGCCACATCGAGCGCGTAGAGGGTCGCGCTCTTGCTGAAGAGTGCGGTCTGCGGGGAGTTGATGTACTTCCCGCGCTGGTCGGCGCGCATCGCGCGGCCACCGAAGGCGATGATGCGGCCGCGCGTGTCGCGGATCGGGACGATGAGCCGGTCGCGGAACCGGTCGACCAGTCCGCGCTCGGTCTCGACGACCAGGCCCGTGGCGACGATCTCGGCGTCGGGGTGCCCCTTCTTCCGCAGATACGCGAGCAGCCCATCGGGCAGGTCAGGCGCGTAGCCGATGCCGAACTTCTCGATCGACGCCGGCTCGATCCCGCGATCGACGACGTAGGCCGCGGCGGCCTTGCCCTTGTCGGTCCCGCGAAGCGCCTGACGGAAGTAAAAATGCGCGGCGTCATGCGCGGCGGTGAGGCGCTGCTCCCGCTCGCGCTCGCCGGGGGGCTTCCCGCCGGTCAGCTCGATGCCTGCCTTTTCGGCGAGCGCCTTCAACGCGTCGACCTTCTCGAGGCCCTCGGTCTTCACCAGCCAGTCGAAGCAGTCACCGCCCTCCCCGCAGCCGAAGCACTTGAACGTGCGCCGGTCGGGATCGACCGTGAACGAGGGAGTCTTCTCGGCGTGAAATGGACACAGGCCTTTGTATGCCCGCCCGGCCTTGCGGAGCGTCACGCGCTCGCCCACGAGCTGGACGATGTCCACGCGCTCCTTCACAAGGTCGAAGTCTCCCGGCGTTAGCGTCGCCCCCAGGCGGTCGGGATGAACAAGCTCTCGTAGGTGTCAAGCGCGTACCCGTCGGTCATCCCGGCGACGTAGTCCGCGACCGCGCGCTTGGTGCCTTCGGCCGCGGCGATCCCCTGCTGCTCGACCGGCATCCGGTCAGGGTGACCTTCGAAGTACTGGAGGAGCTCCCAGAGCATGCCCTGGGCCTTGTCGTCCTCGGTCTTCGCCGGGCCGGCCAGATACACATGGCCGAACATCCATTGGCGAAGCTCGTTCGTCGCGTCCTGTACCTCGGCCGAGAGGCCGACGTCCGGCTTGCCGAACGAGTTGACGATGACGTCGTAGACCATCGTGTCGAGACGCTCCGCCCGGTCGCCCCCCAAGGCGATCCGGACCTCCTTCGGTAGATCGCTCTCGCTGATGATGCCCGCGCGCATCGCGTCGTCGGTGTCGTGGTGCAGGTACGCGATCTTGTCCGCCAGCCGGACGACCCAGCCCTCAGGGGTCTCCGGGATGCCCCAGGCCGGCGTTTCGAGTCCGCCCTCGGTCGGCGCGGAGTGCTTGAGGATGCCGTCCCGCACCTCATGGGTCAGGTTCAGGCCCTGCCCATTCTTCTCGAGCCGCTCGACGATGCGCACGCTCTGCTGGTTGTGTCGGAACCCTTCGGGGAGGAACTTGCCGAGGAGCTCCTCGCCGACGTGCCCGAACGGGGTATGGCCGATGTCGTGACCGAGTGCCATCGCCTCGAGGAGGTCCTCATTCAGTTGAAGCGCGCTCGCGATCACGCGGCCGATCGAGTTGACCTCGAGGATGTGAGTGAGCCGCGTCCGGTAATGGTCACCCACCGGCGCGAGGAACACCTGGGTCTTGTGCTTGGTCCGGCGGAACGCCTTGCAATGGACGATCCGATCACGGTCGACCTGGAACGCCGTCCGGGTGGGCGACGGCTCCTCCTCCCGGTCCCGTCGAGCGTCCGCGGCCTTCGTCGCGTACGCCGCGAGCCCGCCCCGCTCCGCCTCCTCCTGGCGCTCCCGGATCCGGAGCGCGGCCACCGACCTCGTACGCGAGAGCCGTGCGGAGAAGTCGGTCTCGGTGGCCATCGGACCCAAGGCTAATCCACCCCCGCCTGCCGGCGGCGCGCCGGGCCACTCCCCTACCATGCCGCCGATGATGGATCTGGTGATCGTCGGCGCGGGTCACGCCGGTCTCGCGGCCAGCCAGGTGGCCGCCGCGGCCAGTCTCGAGCACGTCGTCCTCGAGCGGGGCGAGGTGGGCGAAAGCTGGCGCACCCAGCGCTGGGACTCGTTCACCATGAACACTCCGAACGCGATGAACCGGCTCCCCGGGACTTCGTACCGCGGTGATGCCCCGGAGGCGTTCGAGCCGCGCGACGCCTGGGTCGAGCGCCTCGGCCGCTACGTGGCGGAGCATGCCCTGCCGGTCCGCACGCGGACCGTGGTCACCGCGGTCGAACAGCGGGACGGCGGCTTCGTCATCACGACCGATCGGGATCGCCTCTCCGCCCGCAGCGTCATCGTGGCCTCGGGCATCAGCAACGCGCCGAAGGCCCCGGCCACGGCCGCGGGAATGGACCGCCGGATCAAGCCGGTTCCGACGGCGAGCTACCGGAATCCCGGGCAGCTCCCGCCCGGCGCGGTCTTGGTGGTCGGGAGCGCCCAATCCGGCGTCCAGATCGTGGAGGATCTGCTCGACGGCGGCCGCGAGGTCTACTTGTCGACCGGACGGGTCGCCCGCGCGCCAAGGCGGCTGCGGGGGCGCGACACGCTCAGCTGGCTCTGCGAGACCGGCTGGATGGACCAACGACCGGCGGATCTGCCCGACCCGGCGATGCAGCGCTGGGCGAACCCGCAGATCTCCGGCGTCGGACCGCTCGGCCACACGGTGAGCCTCCAGGGCCTCGCCGCGCGCGGCGTGACCCTGCTCGGGCGCTTCGAGTCCGCCGATGGGACCCGGGCGCGGTTCGCGCCCGACCTTCCCCAGAACATCGCCTTCGCGGACGCGGGCTCGCAGCGGATGCGGCAGCAGGTCGACGAGCACATTGCGCAGCGTGGGATCACCGCGCCGGCATCGGATCCGGATCCCGCGGATGTGCCGGTCGAAGATCCCACCAGCTTCACCGCGCCGACCGAGCTCGATCTGTTCGACCGCGGCATCCGCTCGGTGATCTTCTCCACCGGCTTCAGCGCCGACTTCAGCTGGCTGCGCGTGCCGGTACTCGACGAGCCGGGCGCGCCGCGGCACGAGGACGGGCGTTCGCCGGTCGCCGGAGTCTGGTTCCTCGGGTTCCCCTGGCTGCGCACCCGCAAATCGGGGAACGTGTGGGGCGCGTACGAAGACGCGGTGGCGATCGTCGGCGAGGTCGTCGCGCGCTGCCGGACCGCCGGCCGCTAGCAGCTAGCGGTCGCGCTCCCCGCCCGCGAGCGCGGCCTGCGCCGCGGCCAACCGGGCGACCGGGACGCGATAAGTGGAAGGCGACACGTAGCTGAGGCCGATCTTGTGGCAGAACGCCACCGAGGCCGGCTCGCCGCCGTGCTCGCCGCAGATCCCGATCTTGAGCCCGGGCTTGGTCTTGCGGCCGCGCTCGACGGCCATCTTCATCATCTCGCCAACACCGCCCTGGTCGAGGACCTGGAACGGGTCCTCGGGGATGATCTTCTGCTCGACGTACCGGCTGAGGAAGCTCTTCTGCGCATCGTCGCGCGAGATGCCGAGCACGGTCTGGGTGAGGTCGTTGGTCCCGAATGAGAAGAACTCGGTCTTCTCCGCGATCTGGTCGGCGATGATGCAGGCCCGCGGGAGCTCGATCATCGTCCCGAACTTGTACGGGATCCTCACCTTGCGCTCGCCCTCGACCGCCCGCGCGACCGCGGTGACTTGTTCGACGAGCCGGTCGAGCTCCCCCATCGTCGCGACGAGCGGCATCATGATCTCCGGCTTGGCCTTGATCCCGCGCTTCGCGACGTCTGCCGCAGCACCGAGGATCGCCCGGACCTGCATCTCGAGGATCTCGGGATACACCAGGAGGAGCCGGCAGCCCCGGAGACCGAGCATCGGGTTGTCCTCGTGCAGCTGCTCGAGCCGGCGCCAGATGTTCCTCTTCCGCTCGAGGTCCGCGCCAGCGGTGCCCATCGCCTCGGCGAC
>JAYVCA010000163.1:0-13985 GCA_043750135.1 Chloroflexota bacterium
TGTTGTAGTGGACGTCCACGGTGTCCACCAGCTGGAATGCTTTGTCCTGCGCGATCCCGGCCTTCGGACCGAGGCTGAACTTCGCGACGGCGCTCGCCAAGAACAGGCTCGTGTAGCCGTAGCCCCGACCGTCGAACTGGGTGTGCAGCGGGCCCGCCCCGACCGCGACCTGCCCGGCGACGACTGCGTCAAATTTCAGGATCGGGACGCCGAAAGCGTCCTTCCCGGCGTAGTTCTTCTCGGCGATCGCCTTCTTGACGAGCTCAATGTCGTAGATCGTCGTCTTCGGCTCGAGCTTCCCGCCGACGACGAGGTAGTTCCCGTCCGGACTCACGTCGACACCGTGTGGGCTGCGCGGCTCGGGAGCGAAAACGAGGATGCCCTCGTCGATCGCGGTCTGGAGCGCGATGACCCGGATCCCGTTGCGGAGCTCGGTCTTGCCGGCCTTTACGACGGCCTCGGCCTTCTGCCAGTTGATGATGTGCATGTAGTCGAAGTCGTTCTTCGACGCGCCCTTCTCGATCGGCACCCCGTCGGAGCCGCTCGTCCCGACGGCCATTTCGGTGTTGTAGCTGTTGATGAAAGCGAACCCGAAGCTCGCCTTCTTTCCGGCGTCCGCGAGGTCTTGGGTGTACGGCGGCAGCTCGATCTGGAACGACTGTGCCAGGTCACCGCGGCCGGTGTTCTGGTCGATCTTCACCCAGGTCGAGAAGCCACGGTACTTTTCCTTGTACTGCTCAAGCGGCGCGTACCCGTCCGGCGTCTGCGGCCGCGGGGTCATGCTCGAGATGTGCGCGTACTCGGTATTCGGCGTCACGAACACGCCGCCATGCGAGGTACCGATGTTCGGGATGTCGATGATCTGCTTCGTCTTGAAGTCGCGAAGGTCCACGAAGCCGATGCGGCCATTCGCCCGATCGTTGATGTACAGGAATCGGCCGTCGTACACGCCGTCCGTTTCGGAAAGCGCGGGGTGGTGAGTGTCGCCCCAGGTCAGCCGCTCGGCCTCCTTCGCCGGGTCGGAACCTTCGGTGAGCACCTTCTCGCCCACGTCGGCCTTCTGCCCGTAACCGGACCAGGACTCCGGCGTGAACACCGGGATCGTCTTGAGAAGCCGGAGCGAGGGGACGCCGACGAGGTGGATCTGGCCTGAGTGACCCCCGGAATCGACCATCACGTAGTCGTCGTACTTGCCTGGCGCGACAAAGCTCTGGAGCGCGTTCGAGGCCTCGTCCGCCGAGAGGCTGCGCGCCTGGGCGACGTCGGCAAGGCCGCCGCCGCCAAGTCCGGCGGAGACCCGCCCGACGGTGGCGCCGACGGCGACGGCGCCGAACAGCCGGAGCGCGTCGCGCCGAGACGCAAGATGGGCGCGGGCCGTGGCGAGCTTCAAGACAACCTCCGATTGCGTCTGTGCTGTATCTGAGTGCGACCCTACGGAGGAGTGGAGCGCCTGTCGTCCGCCGTTCGGCCCGCCTAGGCAGAGCCGAACGGCCCTGCCTCAAGCGGATCGGGGCTGGCCGCCGGCGGATCGGGGCTGGCCGCCGGCCGGACAGATTTTCGGCACGGAGCGGGCGTCGTTCAGTGACGCGAAGGCTTGAAACGTGCACGGACAACGCGCTCGACGGCCCACCGCGGCCGCGTTCAGTGGATCCCGCGAGATGCGAAGATCGTCGTTCGCGTTGGGTCCCTAGGCGACTGGGTGAGCGACGGGGCGAGCAACCGCAGAGATGAGCCAGGCGACCGCCTCGCCGGCGGTCCAGCCGTTCGGATGCTCCCGTAGCAGCGCGCGCGCGCCGCCAAGGTCCGAGCCGAGAGTCACCAGCGGAAGCTCGGTATATCCCGATCGCCGTGTCTGCGCGAGACCGACGTTCGCGGTGAGCGCGTTGCAGAGGCACTTCCGTCCAACGGTGTCCTCGACCGCGCCGCCCTTGCGGACGTAGATCTCGGCCGGCTCGCTGGCGCAGCGGTAGCCAATATCGCCACCTTCGCGGACATACGGCGTGCGCAGATACCCAAGGTCGCACAACCGGGGTCGCTCGTCGTACGTCGTGCCGGCCGCAAGGGTCTCGGGCAGCTGCGCGACCTTGAACGGGAAGCCGGTCGGCGAAGCAAGGGCGTCGGTCATGACCTCCAGCGCGTCCTCGCCCAGTCGTTCGAGCAGCTGGCCGCGCAGCGCGCCGGTGAGCCCAGACTCGGCGCTCAACGCGAACACCGTCCCCACCTGCACGCCCGCCGCACCGGCTCGCTGCGCCGCGACCAGCTGATCGGGCGTCCCGTACGTACCGGCCAGCCAGAACGGGAGGCCAAGGGCGGCGATCTTCTCCAGGTCGGCCTCGTCCCGCGGGCCATAGACCGGCTGTTGTTCCTCGTCCAACTTCAGCGGGCCGCGGGGCGGCGCGTTGTGGCCGCCGGCCCTCGGCCCCTCGACGACGAATCCGTCCGGCCGGGTGTCGGGGTCCCGAGCGAGGTAGGAGGCCAGAACGTGGGCCGAGACGATCGCGAGGAATCGCGGCCGGTGCAGCGGCGGCAATTTGACGCCCATGAGCGCCACCGGGTCCAGCTCGAGGATCGAGGGCGTGGCCGCCCCATGGACGTCCACGCTCAAGCGTCCGACGGCCTGGCGCGCAAGATCGTTCAGCAGGTGAGGGATCTCCTTGGGGATGCCCGCGCCCATGAGCACGTAATCGACGCCGGCAAGCATCGCACCGTACGCGGCCGGCACGGTCGCCAGCTGCACCTTCTCGAGGAAGTTGATCCCGACGGGGCCCTCGTGGCCCTCCTTCGCGAGCCAGACCTCCGCGAAGTTCCCGACGACGGCGAGCTCCTGCGATGCGCGGCTCGGATGCAGCGCTGGCTTGGAGATCGGGGCGTAGGACTGGCCGGCCGACCGACCGGCCGGTCGGAAATAGCGCGCCCGGACGCGCTCGGCGATCTGGGGTACCGGGAAGTGGTCAAGCGCGCGCCGCAGATGCCCGTCCGGGTCACCATCCTGCAGCCGTCGGGCGAGCACCACGTCGAGGGCGGTCCCCGAAACGACGCCCAGCTGGCCGGTCCGGGCGACCGCTCGCGCGAGCGGCCAGGACGACACCGCGACGCCCATCCCTCCTTGGATGATGACCGGAAGCGAGGCGTCGCCCAGTGGATACCTCCTGGTGTGCCTCCCCGGGGCGGACGCCGGTCAGAGACGATCGGACCGTCAGTGTAGACCGGCGCGGTTCGCCGCAACCCCCGTCGCGCTCGGCCTCTGGGTCTGGGCGATCGCCGCGAGCCGCGCGCGCGGACCCTAGACCGAGCCACCCCGATACGCGATGACCTCGACGCGCTCCACGGTGATGAGACCGTCGACGACCATCGCGTCAAGCTCCGGGAGGACCGCGCGCAGACGCGCCTCGGTGTCGACGATCTCGATGAGCATCGGCAGGTCCTCGGAAAGACGAAGCAGTCGTGTCGTGTGAAGGTGCGCCTTCGCGCCGAAGCCGGCGTAGCCACGAATGACGGTGGCACCGGCGATCCTCCGCTCACGCAGGAGCTCGAGGATCGCATCGTGGAGCGGCCGTCCGTGATGCTGATCGCGCTCGCCGATGTAGATCCGAGCCAGGAGCCCAGTCCCTTCGATCTTCACGCGAGCGCCCTCCCCAAAAGCATGCCGGCGACGACCATGACGACGCCGAGCGTGATCGAGCCGACAAGATTCGCGATGCCGAGCGCGTAGCTGCCGTCCTCGATGAGCCGCCATGACTCGAGCGCCAGGGTCGAGAACGTGGTGTACGCGCCGATGAAACCGATCAGGACCGGTCCCCGGATCGCGGGAGGCAGCAGGCCGCGCTCGACAGTGAGCGCGAACAAGACACCAAGGACGAACGTGCCGGAGAGGTTCACCACCAGCGTTCCCCAAGGGAACGCCGCGCCGGCACGTTCCGCGATCCACCCGTCGACCAGGTAGCGGGCGATCGCGCCGAAGAAGCCCCCGAGCCCGACCAGAACGAGCGTCACGGCCACAGTGTCGCCGTACGATGCCCGCTGTGCAGGCGCTGGTGGTGCTGAACGGCGATACCGGCGATGGCACCTGGCTCGCCGCCGAGACGGCCGCGGCGGACATCGTCATCGCGGCGGACGGCGCAGCGGAGCCGCTGTTCGCCGCGGGGTGTCGGCCGGGGCTCGTCGTGGGTGACCTCGACTCGCTGTCCGCCGCCACACTGGCGATCCTCGAGGAAGCCGGGATACCGATCGAGCGGCATCCGGTCGAGAAGGATGCGACCGACGGCGAGCTCGCGCTCCGTGCGGCGCTTGCTCGCGGAGCCACGGTCGTTCGTGTCGCCGGCGCGTTCGGCGGGCCGCGCGTCGATCATTCGATCGCGAGCCTCACGCTACTCGCCCTCGCCGGTCTGGAACGGATCGATATCGCGCTCATCACGCCGACGGACACGGTCCGGTTGGTGCACGGACCGGCGACTCATGACCTCAGTGGCACTCCCGGCGACATCGTTTCGTTGCTCCCGCTCTCCGAACGGGTGTCCGGTGTGACCACCGCCGGCCTGCGCTACGGGCTCGAGGACGCGACGCTCGACCAAGGCTCGTCGCTCGGAGTGAGCAACGAGCTGGTCCATTCCGAGGCCTCGGTCACCATCGGCGTAGGCAGGCTCATCATCACGACCCACCGCGCCTACCATTGACCCCGGATGGCCACCAAGACGCGCGCGGTCACACCGCACGATGCGCTCGGGCTCACCCTCGAGGACGTTACCGGGATGTACCGGGCGATGCTCCTCACCCGGATGCTCGGCGAGCGGATGATGCAGATGAACCGGATGGGCCGGGCGGCATTCGTCGGCGTGGCCGACGGACACGAGGCCGCCGAGGTCGGATCGGCCTGGGTCATCCGCCGCGGTCACGACTGGGTCCATCCGTATTACCGCGATGTCGGTGTCGCGCTCGTCCTGGGACAGACCGCGAAGGATCAGTTCCTCGGCGTGTTCGCGAAGGCCACCGACCCGAACTCCGGTGGCCGGCAGATCGTGAACCAGTTCAGCGATCGGGCCGCGAACATCGTGACCGGATCGGTCTGCATCGCGACGCAGTTCCCGCAGGCGGCAGGGATCGCGCTCGCGATCAAGATCCGCAAGGAGGATCGCGTCGTCTTCACCTACGGCGGTGACGGATCAACGAGCCCGGGCGATTTCCACGAGGCCGTGAACTTCGCGGCGATCCACAAGCTCCCGGTCGTGTTCATCATCGAGAACAATCTGTTCGCGATCTCCACGCCGATCTCCAAACAGATGAGCGTGCCCAACGTCGCCGACCGCGCGGCAGGCTACGGGATCCCGGGGGTCATCGCCGACGGCACCGAGGTCCTCGATGTCTACGCGAAGACGAAGGAGGCCGCCGATCGCGCCCGACGTGGGGAGGGGCCGACGCTCATCGAGGTGAAGTGCTACCGCTACCAGCCCCATAGCTCGGACGACGACGACAGCCGCTACCGCTCGAAAGATGCGCTCGCCCAGTGGCGGGCGATGGATCCGGTGGACAAGGGCGCCGCCTACCTGACCGGTCACGGTGTCGCCGCCGCGGACCTCGATCTGATCCGGTCGGAGATCGCCATTGAGATCGAGCGCGCCATCGACGAGGCGGCGGCGGACCCGGATCCGCGCGCCGAGGATCTGCTGCTCCACGTGTACGCGAAGGAAGGCATCCCCACCGGCACTCGCGCCTGACGGCGACGATGGCCAGCCGCCTCGCGACGCTGCTCGCGCTCCTGATCCTGCTCTCCGGCTGCGCCGCGCCGCCACCGGCCGCGACGCCCGCCCCGTCACCCACACATGACGCGGCAGCGTTGAACGTGACCGCGCTCCTCGATCTCTCTGGCCCGCGGTCGCCAAAGGGCGATGCGCAGCGGAACGCGCTGCAGCTCTGGGTCGATCAACAGCAGAGCCGCTCGGCCACGCCGCGGCTGAAGCTGCGCGTCGTCGACGTCGCGGGGAGCGACGCGCGGCTGCTCATCGAGCTTCACCGCATCGCGGAGGAGGATCTCGCCGATGCGGTCATCATCGGTGTCCCGACGGCCGCCGACGAGACCCTCCTTCGGGCGATCGAGCTGTCGGCGCGGCCGGTGCTCTTTACCGTGCCGCTGGGCGAGCCGGCCGGACGTGGGGCCGGCGGTCGCTGGACGTTCGGCCTCGCTCCCACCCCGGAGCAGATCGCCGCGGTCGATCGCGCGCTTCTTCCGGCCGGGCCGCTCGCCGCTTCCGTCTCGGCGATCATCGTGAGCGACGAGTCGCCCGGTGCGGTCCGTGAACGGACCGCGCTGCAGGCCGAGTTCGCGGCGCGCGGTGGCGCGGCGCCGACCGTTCTCCGGATCCAGGCTGCGGAGCGCGACGCCTTCCCCGACCGGCTGCGCCCGGCTCTCGCGGTGCGGGTCGCGCTGTACTTCGCCGGAGCGACCGGTGCGTACCTCGCGCCGGCGCGGCTCCTCCCGAACCCCGCCGCGACGACCGGCTTTGTGACGGTCCTGTCGTTCCTCACCGACGCGTCGGACCTCGGGCAGCTGCGCGAGGCCGCACCGGTGACGCGCTGGCCGGGGACCCGGAACATCGTCTCCGGCCAATACGACCCAACGACGGGCACCGGCGCGGCGCAGGCCGCCTTCGCACGGGCCTATACCGACCGCCACGGGCCGCCGACCACGCAGGCCGCGCTCGCGTTCGACGCCCTGGGCCTTCTCGCCTACGCCGCGGATCGCGTGGGGAGCGCTCCCGAGCGGTTGCGCGGGCGGATCGAGAGCGGTACGTTCTCCGGCGTCGCCACCTCCTACGCATTCACGCCGTCCCGGCACGCGGCATTCGACGCGAGCGACCTCGTGCTTCTCGCCTGGGAAGGCAGCCAGCCGGCGCTGGGGCGTCCGGCGTTCGCGGTCCCGAAGTAGCGATGTCCGGATCGGGTGAGGTCGATGCGCTCATCTACGACTGGAACCGCGACGGTCGGGCAGCGGCCGTCGACTACCGCGCCGTCGAGCTCGTCGACGAGACGCTCCGCGACGGCCTCCAGGGTCCCTCGGTGCGCAACCCGCCGCTCGAGGTGAAGATCCGGCTCCTCCACCTCATGGACGCCCTGGGCATCGACAGCGCTGACATCGGGCTGCCCGGGGCATCACCGCTGGCCCGCGCGACCGTCGTCGCGCTGGCGAAGGAGACGACCAAGCTCCGCCTGCGGCCGAACGTCGCAGTGCGCACCCATCCTGCCGACATCCAGGGGGCGATCGAAGCGTCGGTCGAAGCCGGCGTGGCGATCGAGACCTGCGCGTTCATCGGCTCGAGCCCGATCCGCCGCGTCGCGGAGAGCTGGTCGCTCGACACGATGCGCAAGAACGTCGAGGACTCCGTCTCGCTCGCCGTCCGCAATGGACTGCCGGTGATGTTCGTTACCGAGGACACCACGCGCGCCGATCCTGCGACGCTCGTGACCCTCTACGACACCGCCATCGACGCTGGCGCGACGCGCATCTGCGCCTCGGACACCTGCGGTCACGCCACCCCTGAAGGGGTCCGGAATCTCCTCACCTTCATCCGCGACGATGTCGTACGCGGGCGCGAGGTGAAGATCGATTACCACGGGCACAACGACCGGGGACTGGGCACGATCAACGCCCTCACCGCGACGGCGATCGCCGACCGCGTTCACGGCACCGCGCTCGGCATCGGCGAACGGGTCGGGAACACCTCGCTCGACCAGTTGCTCATCAACCTCCAGCTCTGGGGGCTCACCGATCGCGACCTCCGCCCGCTCGTCGAATACACCGCACTGGTGGCGGAGCATTGCGGCGTCCCGATCCCGGCGAACTATCCGGCGCTCGGTGAAGACGCATTCCGAACGGGGACCGGAGTGCACGCCGCCGCGGTGGTGAAGGCGCTGCGGAAAGGCGATCGGGCTCTTGCCGACCGGGTCTACAGCGCGGTCCCCGCCTCGATGCTCGGACTCACCCAGCGGATCGAGGTCGGACCGATGAGCGGGGAGTCGAACGTGGTCTTCTGGCTGGAGAAGCACGGCTTCGATGCCACCCGGTCGCGGATCGACCGCATCTTCGCCGCAGCGAAGGCCTCGGATCGGCTGCTCGTGGACTCCGAATTGGAGCGACTCGCCCGCGTAGACTAGAGATCCGATGAGCGCCTTTCCGACGCATCGTATCGAGCCCGCCCGATTCATCCCGGGTGCCGGTCTCGACGATCTGCCCGCGGTCCGCGATCGGACCGCGGCGCAGGTCGCCGCGGACGAGCGGATGATCCGCGGTCGCGCGCTCATCTTCTGGGACCGGTCGGGGCGACGTCCCGGCAAGAAGCTCGATGCGATCGACACCGACCAGATCACCCCGGCAAAGGACTGCGTCTCCGAAAGCCTCGCGACGCTCGACGAGAAGTGGAAGGCCGGCACATTCCGCTACCTCATGCCGGACTTTCGCGTCCGCGTGCATGCGGGAGAGAATTTCGTCATCGCCGGAGATCGCTTCGCGATCGGCAGCTCGCGTGAGATGAGCCCCGCCGGCCTGAAGGGTGTCGCCGAAGAGGTCGGACTCGAGATGGTCATCGTCTGCGGCGAGAACATGGGCGACATCTTCCGGCGGAATGCCTTCAACCTCGGCCTGCAGGTCGTGCAGGCCCCGGACGCCGTCGCCGACGCGCAGGACGGCGATGACTTCATGTTCGACCCGGCCACCCGGAGCCTGCGGAACGAGACCCAAAGCCGGGTCTATTCCCCGAAACCGCTCACGCCCAAGGAGGATGAGATCCGACGCTCCGGCGGGATCTTCGCCGTCGGCCGCCGCGAGCTCGCCGAGTCGGTCCGGCGGGATCCGCAGCTTCGCTGGCCCGACGCCGCGACCGCCCGGCGGCTCACCACGACCGAACAGATCGTGTACGCCCACCGGATCGACCCCGACGCCGAGGTGCGACCGGGGGCGACCCTTCGCGTCGCCGCGGACCTCCTACCCGCCTCCGACGGCACCGCCCCATTCGCGATCCATACGTTCGACCAGATCACCGGCGGCAAGGTCATTCGGCCGCGGCAGGCCGCGATCGCAAACGACCACTTCGTCTTCACCGGGAAGAGCGCCGACGAAAAGCAGACCTCGATCGGCGCCGCATTCGCCGAGCTCCACGCGATCTCCAAGCCGTATTACGCGACGCCGGGGGACGGCATCTTCCACTTCTACTTCCCCGAACAGGGCCTGGTGTACCCCGGACAGCTCATCGCCGGGGCGGACTCGCACAGCCGTGCGTACGGCGCGTACGGCGCCATCGGGATCGGCGTCGGATCGACGACGCTCGGCTTCGGCTGGGCGACCGGCTACGTGTACCTCACACTGGCGAAGGCCCGGCGGGTCGTGTTCACCGGCAGCCTCCAGCCGTGGGTGAGCGGCAAGGACATCGTGCTGAAGCTCCTCGAGCGCTGGGGGAACGCGCAGGCACAGGGGATGTCGGTCGAGTTCGTCGACGACGGAGCGCAGCTCCCGATCGCGTACCGGAACACGATCGCGAACATGATGGCCGAAGCCGAGGCCCAGAACGGGATCTTCGCCGCGGACGAGATCACCGAGGCCTGGTACCGGGAGAAGGGCCTCGAGCTTCCGTACCCGCGGCTCCAGCCCGGCTCCGAGGCTCACTACGAGATCGACGAAACGCTCGACCTCTCCTCGGTCGTGCCGATGATCGCAAAGCCGTTCAGCCCAGGAAATGCGTTCCCGGCGACGGAGGTCGCGACCGAGCGTCTGGGTTTCGACAAGGCGTATATCGGCTCCTGCACCAACGGCAGCTACGACGATCTCCTTCAAGCCGCGCTCGTGCTGAAGGCCGCGCGGGCCGAGGGGCGCGGAACGGCAACGACCGACTTTGTGATCTTCCCCGGCTCGGGCGGGGTGAAGACGCTCATCGAGCACCCCGAGCCACGGCTCGGCGGCGAATCCGTCGCCGACGTCCTGCGTGGGGCCGGCGGCGAGATCCGAGCCTCGTGGTGCGGCCCCTGCTTCGGTCAGGGCCCCGACGCCCTCGCGGAGGGACAGCGCGCGATCACCTCGTTCAATCGCAACTGGCAGAACCGCATGGGCGTGGGCGGCGAAGGCTACCTCGCCAGCCCCGCCGTGGTCGCCGCTTCCGCGCTTCTCGGATACATGGCCCCACCGAGCGAGCTGCACCTTCGTTGGGATCCCGAGCGATATGAGGTCTAGCGCGGCTACCCGGCGGCGAGCTCGCGCGCCAGCGGAGCGAACGGCTCCATGATCTTTTCCGGGATCGCGTAGTAGGTCACCCCCAGGCGCTCGCGCCGCTGCAGAAGATCGCGGCGGATCTTCTGCAGAGACCCATAGAGGAAGTACGGGCTGTCGACCAGCGTGGTCACCGCCGCCTTCAGCCTGGCGGCGACGGCGTCCAGGAGCGAGCTCGCGTCTCCGTCGATCGCCGCGTCGAACACGATGACGTTCAGCTCGATCGCCTCGAAGCGAGACCCCGCGGCCGCGCGCACCGTCGCGATCTTGCCCGCGGTCGCAGCAATGGTGAGGTGGCCGACGTGCGGCCGGCCGTCGGCGTTCACCTGCGGCGCGAGCGCGACGATGTCGGCGTGGCGCGCGGCGAAGCGGAGCATCCGCGGACCGCCGCCGCCGATCATGAGCGGCGGACGGGGGCGCTGGACCGTCTTGGGGAACAGCGTTGCGCCGCGCACCGGATAGAAGCGGCCGGCAGCGTCGACAGAATCCTCGGTGAAGAGTCGATCGATCAGCCTGACCGCCTCGATGAGCCGGTCGACGCGCGTGCCGGGCGGGTCATAGGGGATCCCGAGCATCTGGTAGTCGCGGGTCAGCCACCCCGCCCCGATGCCAAGCTCGACCCGGCCCGCCGAAAGATGGTCGAGCGTCGCGATCTCCTTCGCGAGCATGGCCGGATTCCGATAGTCGTTGGAGAACACGAAGCTCCCGGCGCGAAGCCGCGTCGTCGCGTCGAACGCGGCCATGAGCGCGGGAACCGGCGCCAGCTGATCGCCCAGATGGTCAACGACCAGGAGAGCGCTGTAGCCGAGCTCCTCGACCCGTCGGGCCTTCGCGCGCCAGGCGTCGGCCGAGGTCGCGTTGGAGACCATCACCGCGAAACGGAACGAGCGCACCGGTGCCACAATGCGCCCACCGGATGAAGACCGCACGGGACGCCGCTGCGCGCATCGGCCGAGTCGGCGTCTGGAGCTTCGAGCTCGAACGGCGCACCGCGCGGGACGCCCGGCGCTTCGCCGCCGAGATCGCGTCGCTCGGATATCCGACGCTCTGGATCCCCGAGTCGCTCGGCAGCAAAGAGATCTTCGCCCACGCCGGGCTCCTGCTCGGCGGCACCGAGGACATCGTCATCGCGTCGGGGATCGCGAACATCTGGGCCCGAGACGCCGTGGCCATGGCCAACGGGGCGCGCACCCTCGTGGAGGCCTATCCGGACCGGTTCCTCCTCGGGCTGGGCGTGAGCCACGCGCCAGCCGTCGACGCGCGCGGCGGCACGTATCGACGCCCGCTCGAACAGCTGCGAGGCTACCTCGACGCGATGGATGCCGCGCCGTTCGTCGGCCCGAACCGGAAGGATCCGCCGCCGCCGCGCGTCATCGCCGCGCTGGGCCCGAAGATGCTGAAATTGGCCGCGGAACGCTCGCTCGGCGCGCATCCGTACTTCGTGCCGGTCGAGCACACGACGTTCGCGCGCACGGTGATGGGGCCGGACGCGCTTCTCGCCGTCGAACAGGCCGCTGTGCTCGAGACCGATCCGGCAAAGGCCCGCGAGACCGCGCGCAAGCACATGAAGCGCTATCTCGAGCTGGACAATTACGCGAACAACCTGCGTCGGCTGGGCTGGGGCGATGGCGACATCGGGGACGGCGGGAGCGACGGGCTGGTGGACGCGATCGTCGCCTGGGGCGACGCGGGCGCGATCACCCGACGTATCGCCGCCCATCACGCCGCGGGCGCCGATCACGTGTGCATTCAGATGCTCGGGAACGATCCCGGACGCGATCTTCGGGCGGTCGCGACGGCGGTGCTCGGCTAACGCGGCGTAGCTAGATCCAGGCCGGAAGATCGACCTCGGGACGGCGATAGGCTTCCACGCAGAGGGTCATCAGCATAACGTCGGACATCTGATCGGGATGGTCGGAGTGGGCGCGAACGATGCGGCCGGCGTGCTCGAGCCGTTCGCCTTCGAACGGCATCCCCAGCCGCGCCAATCGCTTCGCCAGATCCTGCAGGAACATGCTTCCTCCAACAAAAAAGACCTCCCGTTCGTGGGAGGTCTCTGCGGTCTCGAGATCGGGTGCTACGCGGTCTCGATGGTCCTCCCAGCGGCATACCGGCCCCCGGTAATCGGGAGACCGATGAGTACGAGCCGGAGTACGAGAGCGCCCATCTGGATGAACGGTAGCATCGACCCGCCGCAGCGGTAAAGGGGGCAGGGTGGTCGCAGCAGCTTCCCGTGTCGTGAAGCTCGGCGTGCTCGGGGGGGACGGGATCGGGCCTGAGGTGACCGAGGCCGCGCTGGTGGTGCTCGATGCCGCCGAGGCGCGCTTCGGATTTCGCACCGAGCGTCGGTCGTTCGATTGGTCGGGGGCGCAGTACCTCCGCGACGGCCGCCGTTTCGATGCCGCGGCGCTGGAGCCGATCCGCGAGCAGGACGCCGTGCTCCTGGGTGCGATCGGGCATCCGGACACGCCACGCGGGATGATCGAAGAGGACATCGTCTTCGGCTTCCGCCGCGGACTCGACCTGTTCGTGAATCTCCGGCCACTGATCCTCTACGACGCGCGCCTCTGCCCACTCAAGGGAAAGACCGAGCGCGACGTGCAGATCCTGGTCGTCCGGGAGAACACCGAGGACGTCTACGGCAGGCCGGGCACCCGGACCGGTCAGGGGACGGAGGACGAGCGGGTGTCGGTCGAGATGAGCTTCACCCGCCGCGGCATCGAACGGATCGTGCGTTACGCCTATGAGCGCGCCCGCGA
This sequence comes from Chloroflexota bacterium, assembly GCA_043750135.1. Classification (GTDB taxonomy): domain Bacteria; phylum Chloroflexota; class Limnocylindria; order P2-11E; family P2-11E; genus UBA4735. The sequence continues at coordinate 13,006 of JAYVCA010000163.1, forward strand.
GCAGCCGCGCAAGCACCTCACGCTGGTGGACAAGGCGAACGCGATCCCGATCCAGGGACTCTGGCGCGAGATCCTGGAAGAGGTCGGCACCGCCTACCCCGACGTCGAGCGTGAGGCGATGTACGTCGATGCCGCGTGCATGTGGCTCGTGCAGCACCCCGAGCGCTTCAGTGTCATCGTCACGACCAATCTGTTCGGCGACATCATCACCGACCTCGGCGCGGCGATCTGCGGGGGGCTGGGCACCGGCGCCTCGGGGAACATCCATCCCGGCCAGGTCTCGATGTTCGAGCCGATCCACGGCTCGGCGCCGAAGTACACCGGGCAGTGGGCCGCGAGCCCGATCGGTGCGATCGGTGCGCTCGCGCTCCTCCTGGACCACGTCGGTCTGCCCGAGGCGCGCGCGGCCATCGACGCCGCACTGGTCGCCGGCTTTCGCTCCGGCGCGCTCGACGGCGTCACCGCGCGTCCGGGCCGGACGCTCGAGGACGCGAAGATCGTCGCGGCGCTCGTGGGGGAGGGAGTAGAGTCGCGCGCGTCTCGCGATAGCGCGTAGGGAGGGATACATGGCGACCAAAGCCAGCGGCGCGATGTCCGACGACATCGGGCTCATGCCCCAGAACCGCACGGTCCGCACCATCGTCGTCTCCGGGGTCCTCGCGGCGATCCAGATCGCGCTCGGTATCACCGGCCTCGGGCTCATCCCAATGCCCACCGGCGTGAACGCGACCATCCTTCACATCCCGGCCATCGTCGCCGGTGTGATGGAGCGCTGGGTCGCCGGCCTGGCAGTCGGTGGCATCTTCGGCCTGTTCAGCTTCTTGCGCGCGACCACGCCCTTGTTCCAGAACCCGCTCATCGCCTTCGGTCCGCGGCTCCTGATCGGCGTCGTGGCCTACTTCGTCTACAAGGCGCTGAAGCCGCTCAACGAGGTCGTCGCGCTCCTCGCCGCCGGCGCCCTCGGCACGCTCACGAACACC
>JAYVCA010000164.1:0-3300 GCA_043750135.1 Chloroflexota bacterium
GCGGTGACGACCACCAGACGCACCGCCTCCCATCGGCCGTAGGACCACCGCCAACCGGCGTCGGCGAGCGCGAGGGCATCGGGGTGGACGATCCGCCGGACCTGCCAGGCTGGAGCGAGCGGGACCGCCACAAGCGCGACGATGGCGATGGCGAGGGCGACGGCTCCCACGACGGTCATGCCGTCCGGGCCTGCCACACGATCGCTGCCGAGCCATCGGTGATCGCCGCGATCTCACGCACGCCGCGGCGACCATCCCCCCGACGCTCGACATGTACCACGAGGTCGATGGCCCGCGCGACATGTCGCGCGATGGCGCCCGCGCCGAGCTCACCGGCGCGTGCGAGCAGGAGCTCGAGCCGGCCGAGTGCATCAAGCGCGGAGCCCGCGTGCAGCGTCGTGAAGGATCCGGCGTGGCCGGTGCTCAGCGCCTCGAGGAGGGCTGACGCTTCGCGAGGCGACCGCACCTCGCCGACGACGATCCGGTCCGGCCGCATCCGGAGCGCGTTCACGACCAGGTCGGCGACCGAGACACCGCCGTCGCGCGACGGCACCGACTCCAGGTGGACGACGTGCGGGTGCGGGAGCACGAGCTCGTTGGTGTCTTCGATGACCACGACGCGCTCCGCCGGGTCGATGAGCGCAGCGAGTGACCGAAGGAGCGTGCTCTTCCCGGACCCGGTCGTGCCGGTCACGACGATGTTCCGGTGGGCCGACACCGCTCGCTCGAGCACCGCTGCGCCCTCGTCGTCCAGTCCCCCACCCGCAAGCCAAGAGGGAGACGCGCCGCGCAGCGGCAGAGAGATAGGGCGGAACTTGCGGATCGAGAGTGAGGGCCCGCCGACCGGCTCGATGACCGCGTTCGCGCGGCTCCCGTCCCGCATCCGAGCGTCGACGAAGGGATGTTCGATGGTGAGCTCGCGTCCGACGCTCGCAGCGATGCGGTGCACGAGGTCCGCAAGCTCGGCGGCTGAACCGAACACGACCGGAGCGAGGGTGAGGCGACCATCGCGCTCGACGTAGACCTGCCCAGGCCCGTTCACCAGCACGTCGCTCACTGCGGGATCGTCCAACAGCGGCTGGAGCGGGCCGAAGCCGAAGAGCCGCGCGCAGAGCGCGTCGGTGTCCACATCGCTGATCGCCCCGCCGGCGACGGTACGCACCCGCTCACGGATGAGCGCGCGTCGGGTCGGGTCGGCATAGAGCGCGAGGAGCGTCGCTGGATCCACGCCGGCCGCGACGGCAGCCCTGACGCGCGCGACGAGCGCCGGGTCGATCACGTGACCGCCCGGATGAGCGCGTCCACGGAACGAAGCGTGTCAGCGTGGGCCGCGAACCGGTCCTCGGCGAGGAATGGGTCGACCGGGACCGAGGAGAGCAGCGGCCAGGGCAGCCGATCCGCGATGCGTCGGGCGTCGGCGTCTTCGGCGCCGACGATCACGAGACCGATGCGCGTCCCGAGTCCCCGAAGGAGCGGGACCGCGCAGAACGCGGCCTGCAGCTGCGCGGCCCGTGGTCCCGTCACGACGCAGAGGCGGGCGAGCGTCGCGATGACCACCGGATCGAGGGCATCGGCTCCCGCGCCGAGGTCGAGCACCGCCGGACGCCCGGCGGCGAGCGCGCGGATGAGCTCGCCGATGCGAGCGCCATCGAAGGACCGGTGGAGATCCACACTGCCAGGAAGGAATGCGGTCGCGCCCCAGCGCGATACGAGCGAGGATTCGCCGCCGGGATGCAGGAGCGCGTCCTCGACCGTGGCTCCGCTCGTTTCCGCACGGAGCGCCAACGATGGGGCCCAGCGGTCCAGGTCGATGAGCACGCCCGGGCGGCCCGCGGCCGCCGAGCGTTGCGCCACGAGCGCCGCCACCGTCGATGTGCCGACCCCGGCCTGGAGCGACCAGAATCCGATGACCGCGTCCGGAAGCGGCGCCGGGCGCCCGGGCCGCAGCGGCTCAAATGGGGCCTCGCGACCGGTCGCGTCGCGCATCATCGCAAGGGCGACCGCGGCCGCCGGCGTGCGGTCGAGCCACGCGCGAAGCTTCATCCGCGGAGCCAGACCGCGAGATCGCCGTCTCGCGCGGTCCGCGCGAGCACCGGTGCGCCGGCATCGCGATCGAACACCACTGGGCGGAGGATCCGCCGGTACGAAGGGTCGCGTAGCGCCGACCGCGGACACCAGACCACCCGTGTGGCCAGATACGCGATATCCCGCTCGTGGAGCAGATCCCGGCAGCATTCGTTCCGGCGGGCGGAAAGCGGCACGAAGGGGAACGGCCGCCGCAGGAGGCGGCGAGTCGCTTCCGCGAGCGGGATCGGCCGCACCTCGAGGCGATCGACGGTCTCATCATCGCACTGGATCGGTCGGAGATCGCGGCCATGCGCCTCGATCGAGGCAAGCGGCCGTTGCGCCGCCGCGGCCGAAGCGGGCCGCAGGCGCATCCCAGCGAACGCAGCGTCCCGGAGGAACGGCGCAGGTGCCGAAGTCATGGCGATATGGATCCGGCCACCCTGACGCCAGATCGTGGCCGTTGCGGCCGCGATCGCCGCGTCCGCGGCGTCGGGCACCGGCCCGAGCACCTCGAAGACGGCCATCAAGGCGATCAATGGGACGGGATGAAGACGAACACGAACGTGCTCGTCGGGATCCGATCGGCGATGCGGAGCGCATCGGTCGCGCTGACGGCGATGATGATGCTGCCGAGACGGTCCGGGACGCCGGCGGTCGTTCCCCGCGGCGCTAACCGCGTGCTGAACGCGCCGCCGTTCTCACCGCGGACATCGAGGACCACGGCCGAGGAGGCAAGCACCTCGGTGACCCGGCTTCCCGGCGCGCGGCCCGCGACCGGAACGGCAACGACGTCGACCCGCGCACCGGACGTGATCGCTCCGCCCACGGCCAGGCCGGGGGTGGCCGGGATCGCGATCGCGCGCTGCGCGCCGACGGGCGCGAGCGCGCCCCCGAACACCGCGGCCGCGTCGGCGAGCGCGGCTGCGATGACGACCTGGCCGGCCCAGACTGGGGCGCGCGGCGTACGTGCGAGCGCGTCCGACAGCTGTCGGACCGCGCCCGGCGGCACCGCGTCCGCAGGAAGCTCGCGGAGGGCGAGGTCATCCGCCTCGATCGCCCGTTGACCATCGAGGTCACGCGCCGCGACGACCACGGTGGACCGCTGGAGGGCACCCCAATAGATCCCGGATGCCACCGCCGCAGCCACGATCGCGACCCCGAGGAGCATGCGCCGCCCGATCATTCGACCAGGCCGGGAGAACGAACCACGACCTCGACCGTGAGCGTACGGGC
>JAYVCA010000165.1:0-6548 GCA_043750135.1 Chloroflexota bacterium
GATGCCGAGGTCCGCGAGGCGATCCTCGAGGCGCTTGCGCCCCGGATCGGGCGGATCGCGGAGCTCGATGCCGCATGAGGACCGCATGAGCCACGACAGCCGGTTCGTGCCCGTTGCCGACGAGGCCGACATCCCGATCGGTGCGGTCGGCGTCGTGGGTGCCGAGGGCCGGAGCTTCGCCGTTGGGCACACCGCCGAGGGGGAATGGGGTGCCGTCGATAACATCTGCACCCACGATGGCGGCACGCTGGGCGAGGGTGAGCTCGATGATCGCTGCGTCGAATGCCCGCGTCACGGCGCGAAGTTCGACCTGTTCAGCGGCGAGGTCAAAGCGATGCCCGCGGTGTTTCCGGTGAACGCGTATCCGGTCCGGGTGCGCGGCGGGATGATCGAGATCGACCTCGGGGTACCCGCGGCCGAGCTGGAGATCGGCTAGCCCGAGCCTTCGTCCCCCGCGGGTGGCCCGGCGCTGCGCTTCGCCGCGGGACCTTTGGCCCTCACAGATAGGCCGCTCGGCCGGCGTTCGGGTCCGACCTGTTTCCTACTGTTCGGACGCCCGCCATCTTCGACGGCCGGCCAGCTCCACGACCGCGTCACCACAGGGAGGCGAAGACATGGCCAGCATCGTCGCGCACTACGACACGCTCGCGAGCTTTACGTCCGATCGGTTCCATCCGATCCCATTTGGGCAGAGCGAGCGCTCGCGCGCGCTCCTGGTCTGCCTCGAGCCGGGGCAGTTCATCCCGGTCCACGCGCCGGGCGTCGACATCGTCTTCGTCATCCTCGAGGGCGAGGGCACGCTCGTCGCGGGCGACCACGAGGAGCAGGTCGGCCCCGGGTCGATCGCGTTCGCCGCGGCGGGTGAGGCTCGCGGGCTCCAGGCCCGCACCCGGATCGTCGCCGTGCACGTCGTCTCGCCGCCACCGACGGAGGCGGACCACACGGCGGTGATGGCCGGCCTTGCGCGAGGATCCTGGCGCTGATCCGACGCCGCGGACCGTTCCTCGCGCTCGCCGCCCTCGCGCTGCTCGCGGGTCTGTGGGGCGCCCTCGCCCGCCTCGGCTGGGACCTCCCGCTGAGCGATACGGCGGTCGCGGTGCACGGCCCGCTCATGACGCTCGGCTTCCTGGGCACGGTCATCGGCCTCGAGCGTGCGGTCGCGCTCGGCCATCGCTGGCTCTACCTCGCTCCGCTCCTGTCGGGAGCCGGTGCGCTCGCACTCGTGGGCGGCGCTCCCGTGCCGGTCGGCGGCTCGGCCCTGGCGCTGGCCGGCGCCGTGCTCACCGCGGCGTATGTCAGCGTCGGCCGGCGCGCGCTCGAGGCGTACGTCGCGGTCATGGCCCTGGGGGCCGTTGCGTGGACCGTGGCCGCGATCCTCTGGTCGGCAGGTTGGGCGGTCTCGAGCGTCGTGCCGCTCCTCGCCGCGTTCTTGGTCCTCACGATCGTCGGCGAGCGCCTTGAGCTTTCGCGGCTCTCACGGCCAGGCGTCCTTGGGCGCGCGGCGTTCGGACTCGCCGTCGCGGTGTTCGCGGTGGGTACCGGCGCAGCGCTCGTGGTCCCACCGGTCGGGGTCCGCGTCGCGGGAGCGGGTCTGGTCCTCCTCGCGCTCTGGCTCGTGCGGTACGACGTCGTCCGCACCTCGATCCGACGCGCCGAGCCCGCGCGATACATCGCCCTCAGTCTCCTCACCGGATACGCCTGGCTCGCCATTGCCGGCGTGCTGTGGCTCATATCCGGGCCCCAGGTCGGGGGACCGGCGTACGACGCGATGCTCCACGCGCTCTTTCTCGGCTTCGTCCTCTCGATGGTCTTCGGCCATGAGATCGTCATCGTCCCCGCGGTCCTCGGGATCCCGTTGCGTTTCGGTCGCGCCTTCTACGTTCCGCTCGGGCTGCTCCATGGATCGCTCGTGGTCCGCGTCGCGGCTGACCTCGCTGGCCTGACCGTCGTTCGACAGTGGAGCGGCGCGACGAACGTTCTGGCGATCCTCGCGTTCATCGCCGTGACCATCGCCGCAGGGCGCCCGAGCCGCGCCGCCCGAAGCCCGCGTTCGGCCGTTGGCACCTTCCCTGCAGGACCGGACGGCAACTACGAGCGGAGGTGAACCATGTCGGACCCCGAAGTCGTCGAGAAGAAGACCACCGTGACCCAGCAGCCCAGTCAGACAACTGGTCAGACCACCGGCCAGACGACCGGCCAGACCACGAACGTGAATATCCGTCCGGACGGCGGCGCGGACGTCCAGGTGAACGCCGGCGCGGCCACGCCGGGTGCGGTCGTCGAGGAGACCACCACGACCCGCCGCACGATCTAACTGACCGAGGCACCGACCGGGCGCCCTCCCGTATCCTCTGGTCACACCACTGCGCAGACCAACGACCGAACTTGGTGCGGGAGGGCGCTCGTGATCAGCTCCGCCGCGCGGGACCGCGTGAAGCTGGCCGTCGATCAATGCGAGGAGTCGTTCCACACCTATGAGGAGCGCTCTGGCGACGACACCCTCGATTCCTACGAGGCCGCGCTGAACCGGGGAAAGGCGATGGGCTTCCAAGAGTCCGCGCATTTCCTGAAGGCCGCGCTCCACGACATCGATGTGAAGAGCCTGTAGTGTCCCGGCTCGCACCGGACCGGACCCGCGCGGCATGATCACCGCCGTGGTCCTCATCACCGCCGAGCGCGGCTCCATCCCGACCGTCGGCGAGGCGTTGGCCGCCGTCCCCGGGGTCTCCGAGGTGTACTCGGTGACCGGCGAGGTGGACTTCATCGCGATGGTCCGGGCCCGGGAGCACGACGAGCTGGCCGAGATCATCACCCGGCGCGTCGGGCAGGTCCCCGGCGTCGTCCGAACGCACACCCACGTCGCGTTCCAGATGTACTCGCGTCACGACCTCGAGGCGGTGTTCTCGGTCGGCGACGACGAGGCGCCCCGCACCTAGACTCGCCCCATGCAGGCCGTCGTCATGGCCGGTGGCGAGGGGAGCCGGCTCCGTCCGCTCACGATCAACCGACCGAAGCCGATGGTCGCGATCGTCAATCAACCGTGCCTCGGACACATCTTCGATCTCCTGAAGCGCCACGGGATCACGGAGGCGGTGGTGACCTTGCAATACCTTGCCTCGGTCATCCAGGATCACTACGGGAACGGCGGCGGCACGGGCATGCGTCTGCGCTACAGCGTCGAGGAGACCCCGCTCGGCACCGGCGGCTCGGTCCGCCAGATCGGCGACGCGCTCGACGACACCTTCCTGGTCATCTCCGGCGACGCGCTCACCAACATCGACCTCGGAAAGGTCATCGCCTTCCATACGGAGCGCAAGGCCGCGGTGACGCTCACCTTGGTCCGGGTCCCCGACCCGCTCGAGTACGGCGTGGTGATCACCGACGGGGACGGCCGGATCACGAAGTTCCTCGAGAAGCCGTCATGGGGTGAGGTGTTCTCGGACACGATCAACACCGGCATCTACGTCATCGAGCCGCGGGTCCTGGAGCGATACGCGATCGGTGAGGCCTTCGATTTCAGTAAGGACCTGTTTCCCCAGCTCCTTGCCGAAGGTGAGCCGCTCTACGGCTACGTCGCCGACGGCTATTGGACCGACGTCGGATCGATCGGCGAGTACTCACGCGCGAATGCCGATCTGCTCCGGGGAAAGATGAGTGGAACGTCGCTCGGGATGGAGATCGCGCCCGGCATCTTCACCGGCGGCGTGGTGCAGATCGACCCGAGCGCGCGACTGGTCGCGCCGCTCTACCTCGGCGATGGCGTTCGGATCGGCGGAGGGGCGCAGATCGTCGGTCCCACCGTGCTTCGCGACGCGGTCGTGGTGGACTCGGGGGCCTACATCGAGGGATCGATCGTCTGGCGGAACACCTACGTCGGCGAGCGTGCCGAGCTGCGGGGGGCCATCGTCGGCCGGCAGTGCGCGCTGAAGTCGGGCGTGATCCTCGAGGAGGGGTCGGTCATCGGCGATCACTCCGTGGTGAACGAGGGTGCGCGCGTCCGCGCGGCGGTGAAGGTCTGGCCGGACAAGCAGGTCGAGGCCGGCGCGGTCGTCGGCGCGAGTCTCATTTGGGGCTCGCAGGGCCGGCGGGCGCTCTTTGGCCGATTCGGCGTGACCGGCCTGGTGAACGTCGACCTCACTCCGGAGTTCGCCGCCCGCTTGGGCGCGGCGTATGCGTCAGCCCTCCCGCGCGGGGCCACGGTGACGATGAATCGCGACCAGCACCGCTCGAGCCGGATGCTGAAGCGGGCGCTCATGGGCGGGATCGTCGGCGCCGGGGTCGATGTCGCCGATCTGTCGCAGGCGCCGCTGCCGATCGGGCGGTTCCATACGCGGCGCATCGGCGCCGACGGCGGCGTGCATGTCCGGGTCTCCCCGTTCGACGTGCGGGTCTGCGACATCAAGTTCTTCGACGCCCAAGCGCTCGACATGAACAGGGCGCAAGAGCGGAAGGTCGAGAACGTCTTCTTCCGGGAGGATTTCCGGCGGGCCTCGTATGACGACGTCGGTCGCATCTTCGGGTCACCCCGGGTCGGCGAGGCCTACAGTGAGGCCTTCCTGGGCGAGGTGGTGCGGCGCACGGACCTCGCCGCGGCCCGGTTCAAGATCGTCCTGAACTATTCGCACGGGACCGCCGCGCAATTCCTCCCGCAGCTCCTCGAGTCGCTCGACGTCGACGTCATCGGCATCAACTCGGTCGTGTCCGAGAACGTCGGTTCCCGGTCGTTCGAGGAGTTCGAGGAGCAGATGCGGGAGCTCGCCGCGATCACCTCCACGCTCCATGCCAGCTTCGGGGTGACCCTCGACCAAGGTGGCGAAAAAGTCTTCTTCGTGGACGGCCGGGGCCGGATCATCGATGACCGCCACTTCCTCACCGCCTTCGCCGGACTGGCGACGCAGGCGAGCCCCGGCGTCGTCGCCGTTCCCGTCTTCGCCCCGATGGCCATCGACGGGCGCGTCGCCGCCGCCGGTGGGCGGGTCCAGCGCGTCCGTGCGTCGGCCGAGGCGCAGATGAGCTTTGCTGCCCGCGAACACCCGCATCTGGTCGCCGACGGACTCGGGGGCTTCATCTTCCCGCACTTCCACCCCTCATTCGACGGGCTCTTCACGATCGTGAAGCTGCTCGAGCTCCTCGCGGTGGATGGACGGTCGCTGAGCGAGGTCATGGACGCGACGCCGGTGGCGCACCTGGCCCGTCTCAAGGTGAGCTGTCCCTGGCAGGAAAAGGGACGGGTGATGCGAATGCTCGCCCAGGAAAAGGACACCGAGCGGACGAAGCAGGTCGATGGCGTGAAGCATCAATGGGATGACGAGTGGGTCCTCGTCCTGCCCGACCCCGACCAGCCGGTGTTCAACGTGTGGGCCGAGGCGCGCGACGAGGGCCGGGCCTGGGCGCTCGTCCGCCAGTACGCCGAGCGGCTCGAGAGCTTCCAGCGCTCGTGATGGTCTGGTGAAGGCCTCGTGACGACGCGGATCGCGATCGCTCAGTGCGCGCCCGCGCTCGGCTCCTTCTCGCGCAACCTCGCGCTCCACGAGGATTGGATCGGCCGGGCGAAGAAGGCGAAGGCGAGCCTCGTCGTCTTCCCGGAGCTGTCGCTCACCGGGTACTACCTCAAGGATCTGGCGGGCGAGATCGCGCGGCCGGGCGATGATCCATCGCTTGCCCCGATCGCCGCCGCCTCGCGCGAGATCGACGTGAGCGCCGGGTTCGTCGAGCGGCGACCCGACGGACGGCTCCAGATCGCCCAGGGGTACTGGTCGCGCGGCGAGCTCCGGCACATCCACCGGAAGGTCTACCTGCCGACCTACGGCATCTTCGATGATGGGCGCTACTTCGGTCCGGGAGACAGCTTCACGACGTTCGAGTCCGCGATCGGGACCGCCGGGGTCGCGATCTGCGAGGACCTCTGGCATGTCTCGGTCCCGTACCTCTACGCCGTTGGCGGCGCGACGGTGATCCTGGCCCCTTCGGCCAGCCCGGGCCGCGGCGTGGCGGAGGGCGGCGATCTCGGAACGGCCGCGTCGTGTCGCCTGATGGACCGCTTCTTCGCTCAGTACCTCACCCTTCACGTCGTCTTTGCGAACCGGGTCGGCCATGAGGATGGGATCGGCTTCTGGGGCGGCTCGGAGGTCGTCGCGCCGGACGGCACGGTCATCGCGCGGGCCGCGGAGTTCGCCGAGGAGCTGCTCGTCGCCGACCTGGATCTGGACCTCGCCGCACGCGAGCGGGCGCGCAATCCACTCCTGCGCGACGAGCGCCCGGAGCTCGTGTTCCGGGCGCTCGCCGAGCGCATGGGCGTGCGGGTCACCGGTGGCGCCGGATGACCCTCGCCGAGGTGGAGCGCGTCGGCCCGCTGCGGCCGGACCCCGCCGACCCATCGCCGCTCCGGATCGACGAACGGCTGGTCCGCACGATGCTCGTCAGCTTCATTCGCAATGAGACGCTCCGGACCGGCCTTCGCCGGGTCGTCCTCGGTCTCTCCGGCGGGATCGACAGCGCCGTCGTCGCCGCCCTGGCTGCCGAGGCGCTCGGCCCGGCGCAGGTCACCG
>JAYVCA010000166.1:0-10323 GCA_043750135.1 Chloroflexota bacterium
ACGCCGACGACAAGCGTGCCGAGGACCACGGCAGCGCCGACGATGTACTCGACGGTCGCGAGACCTTCGTGATCGCTGAAGAAGTGGCGGAGCTGGGACATCGGGCACCTCCGGCGGAAGATGTCCCGATCCTCCGCGCGTACCGCGGAGGGCGCGATGGGACGAGCGCGCGGTACCGGAGTACCGCCAGGAGACGGTCGGCCGGCTAGATGAACCGCAGCTAGAGGGTCACCCGCCCCGCGTCGTGAAACAGCTGGAGCTGGCCGCGGCGAACGTAGCCGAGCAGCGCGATGCCGGCCTCCTGGGCGAGCGAGACCGCCAGCTCGGTCGGACTGGTCCGCGATGCGACCACTCCGATGCCGAGGCGCGAGGCCTTCACCAGCATCTCGCTCGAGATCCGGCCGGAGGTGAGGATCGCTTTCCCGGCGGTCTCACGATCGCCGAGGAGCGCCTCGCCGGCGATGCGGTCGACGGTGTTGTGTCGGCCGATGTCCTCGGCCAGGAGCTCCAGGCCGTCCGGCCCGAACAGCCCGGCAGCATGCGTCCCCCCGTGTTCCTTGTAGCCCGCAGCGGTGTCGAGCAGCGTCTCCATCCAGCCCATGACCTGCTCGGGGTGCACCGTCATCCCGCCCGCGACAGGCACGACATCGAGCGAGAAGGTCACGCCCCGTCCGCATCCCGAGGTGATGATCCGCTTGCGATCATGTGGCACCTGTCGGGCGGTCGAGGCGAGGCGCACCTTCACCACCGTCTCCTCGTCGCAGACCTCCATGAGCGCGACATCCTCGACCGTGCGGATGAGGTCCTCCACGCGGAGGAAACCAAGTGCCAGGGCGATGACGCGGACCGGCGAACAGGCGATCGTCGCGAGCTCCTCACCATCGACGATGAGGGTGATCGCGCGCTCCGGAGGTGGCGTCCGCTCGAGCAGCGTGAGCTTGCCGTCGCGATACAGCCGGGGCGGCGCGGGGCGGGCGGTCTGGCGCACCGGCGCGCTCATCTGCCCACCTTGGCCAGGCCGGCCCGGAGCTCGTCGTCGGTCATCGCGTTGATGGTGATCTGACGGATCACGCCATCTGGACCGACGAATACCGTCGTGGGCACCCCGACGATCGCATAGCGCTTCGCTTGGGTGCTATTCACGTCGATGAGCGGGCGGAGCGTGGTAATGCCGAGCGAGTCGAAGAAGTCGCGGACCTTGCCGCCATCCTCGTCGAGGTCGATCGCCAGGAACGTGACGCCCCGATTCGCGCTGGCGATGCGCTCCATCGCCGGGAGCTCGGTACGGCAGGGCACGCACCAGGTCGCCCAGAAGTTCAAGACCACCGGTGTGCCGCGGAGGCCTCCGAGGGTCCGAGTCGCCCCGTCGGGCTCGACCCAGCGGAAGTCCGGGGCGAGCTTGCCCACCACGGGGGCCGATTCCGGAGCGTCGACCGTCGCGGTGATGACCCCGACCCTCGTCGGCCCGCTGCGCGCCCGGTCATTGAACGGCAGCGACGGCCAGAGGAGGGCGGCGAGCGAGGCGACGGCGATGATCCCAATGAGCAGGCCGGCGAGCGCCCGCGGGAGCCGCGGCCGTTCGTCGAGCGTCGTCGCGGTCATCGCCGGATCAAAGCTTTTGATGCCTTCAACCAAAGAGCGGCAGGAAGTTCATGAGCTGATTGAGCTTGGTCAGCTGACCCGAGAGCAGCAGCAGTCCCATGACGATGACCAGCGTACCGCCGACCGCATTGACCACCCGGAGGTGGAGGCGGACCCAGGCGAGGCCGCGGCGGGCGAAGCCCAGGCCGCCGGCAACGAGCAGGAACGGGACGCCGAGACCGAGCGAGTAGGCGAGCAGGAGCAACGCGCCGGCGCGGAGATCGGAGTTGAGCAGGATCGTGAGGATCGTGGCGAGATACGGACCGATGCACGGCGTCCAGCCGGCGCCGAAGGCTACGCCAACGAGGAACGAACGCGGATAGCCGTGGGCGTTCTCGCCCAGGCGGACGTCCGTCGCGCGCGCCAGGAACGGGATGGTGATCAGACCGACCATGTGCATCCCGAGCACCACCAGCAGGACGCCGGCGACGCGCTGCATGAGCGTCACGAACTCGCCGACGAGCGAGCCGAGGAGCGCGATGCCGATCCAGAGCAGGGTGAACACCGCGCTGAATCCGACGACGAACACGAAAGCGTGTGTGAGGGTGCGGCGCCGATCGGTGCCGCTGAGCGCGGCCTCACCGGCGATGTTCACCAAGTAGGCGGGCACGAGCGGCAGCACGCACGGCGACAAGAACGACAGCATCCCGGCGCCGAAAGCGACGAGCAGATTCACTAGCTCATCGCTTGCGCGAGATCCGCGATGAGATCGTCGACCGCCTCGATACCGACCGAAAGCCGGACGAGCGAGGCCGGGGGCGCGAGCCTGGTCCCCTTCACCGATCCGTGGGTCATCGCCAGCGGGACCTCGATGAGACTCTCGACCCCGCCGAGAGACTCGGCGAGCGCGAAGATGCGCGTGCGCGCCGCCAGCCGGTTCGCCGCGGCGACCCCACCGCGCTTGAGCTCGAAGCTCAGCATCCCGCCGAACGAGCGCATCTGGCTTCGCGCGATCGCATGCTGCGGGTGGGTCGCGAGACCGGGATAGTTCACCGAACGCACCAGCGGATGCTCGGAAAGCCACTCCGCGATGGCTAGACCGTTGGCCGAATGCCGGTCCATCCGCACCGCGAGTGTCTTGGCGCCGCGGAGCACGAGCCAGCTATCGAACGGCCCAGGGACGCCTCCCGCGGCGTTCTGGACGAACGCGAGGCGCTCGCGGAGCTCGACGGAAACCCCCGCGATGGCGCCGCCGACGACGTCGGAGTGGCCACCGATGTATTTCGTCGTCGAATGCAGGACGAGGTCGGCGCCGAGCAGGAGAGGCTGCTGCAGATAGGGGCTGGCGAAAGTGTTGTCGACCACCGATGTCGCCATCGCCTTTCGCGCGATCTCCGTGACCCTGGCGATATCGATGACCTTGAGCATCGGGTTGGTCGGTGACTCGATCCAGACGAGCTTCGTCCTCTTGGTGAGCGCGCGCTTCACCTTCGCCGGCTCACGCATGTCGACTGCGGTCAGCTTCACGCCGGCGCGAGAAAAGACCTTGGAGAAGAGCCGGTAGGTGCCGCCGTATACGTCGTCACCCATGACGATGTGGTCACCGGCCGAGAGGAGGTGGGCGATGGCGTCGGTTGCGGCCATGCCCGAGGCGAAAGCGAGTCCCCAGGCGCCGCCTTCGAGTGCCGCCAGACAGGTCTCGAGCGCGGCGCGGGTCGGGTTTCCGGTCCGCGCGTACTCGTAGCCCTTGTGCTTCCCGACCGCCTCTTGAGCGAAGGTCGAGGTCTGGAAGATGGGGACGACCACCGCTCCGGTCTGGGCCTCCGGCGCCTGCCCGGCATGGATCGCAAGCGTCTCGAAGCTCTGCTTGCGTAGATCCCTCGTCATCCCGATGCCTGCCGTTGGTGCGCGACGAACTCGAGCAGGTCGGCTTTGGTGATGACCGAGACCGGCCGGCCGTCGCGCGCAGCGAGGAGCGCCGGTGCGCCGGAGAGCTCGGCGTAGAGACGCTCGATATCGTCGCTCGACTGCACGACCGGGAAGGGGGCCTCCATGACCTGTTCGACGTTGGCGTCCACGAGCGCCGGCTCTTTGAAGACCCGATCCAGCATCGACCGCTCGGAGACGCTCCCGACGATGTCATCGAGGGTCGTGGCGCTCCCGTTCGCGGTGACCGGGATCTGGGAGATGCCGTACCGCTGCATCGTGTCGATCGCCGAGCGAACGCTCGCCCCCTTTGAGATCACGACGAGCTGCGGCAGGTCGCCCTCGCGCTCGCGGATCACATCTCCCACCCTCGCCAGCTGTGCGAAGCGCTGCAAGAAGCCGTTCTGCCGCATCCATTCGTCGTTGTAGAGCTTGGAGAGGTACGACTTGCCCGAATCCGGGAGCAGCACAACGACGATCGCGCTCTCGTCGAGGTCCTTCGCTGCGGTGAGCGCTGCGAACATCGCGGTTCCCGAGGACACTCCGGCGAGGATCCCCTCCTCGCGAGTGATCCGGCGCGCGGTCAGGAACGCGTCGCGGTCGGACACCCGGACCCACTGGTCGACGATCTTTGGATCAAAGGTGCCCGGCCAGAAGTCTTCCCCGATACCTTCGGTCTTGTAGGGGTGGACCTCGCCGGTATAGATCGAGCCCTCAGGATCGGCTCCAATGATGCGGACGTTCGGATCCTGCTCTTTCAGATAGCGCCCCGCTCCGGTCACCGTGCCGCCGGTCCCCACACCGGCGACCAGATGGGTGATCGTGCCGCCGGTCTGCTCCCACAGCTCCGGACCGGTCGTGCGGTAATGGGCGTCGGGATTGTTCTGGTTCCAGTACTGGCCGGGCATATATCCGCCGGGCAGCTCCTTCGCCAACCGCTCGGCGACCTTGTAGTAGGACTCCGGGGAATCGGGCGCGACCGCGGTCGGACAGATGACGACCTCGGCGCCGTAGGCCCGCAGGATGTCGCGCTTCTCCTGACTCTGCTTGTCCGGGAGCGTGCAGACGAGCTTGTAGCCCCGGAGGGCACAGGCGATCGCCAGGCCAACACCGGTGTTCCCGCTCGTTGGCTCGACGATCGTCCCGCCAGGCCTCAGCAGCCCGCGGCGCTCGGCATCCTCGATCATCGCCAGGCCGATGCGGTCCTTCACCGAGCCGCCCGGGTTCAGCATCTCGAGCTTCGCGAGCAGCGTCGGACGCAGGCCGCGGCCGAGGCGCGACAGGCGGACGAGCGGCGTGTTGCCCACCAGACCGAGGATGTCGGGTGCGACCTGCATCAAAGCGATGCTACGGCCTACGCTTCCCCCGAAGTGAGCCGCCAGGATCCACTCGTCCTCCTCCTGGGAGACGCGCTCGCCGCTGCCGCCGGGCGAGACGCGTTCGTCACCCGACTTGCCGAGCTCGGCCGGGGCGGATGCGAGATCGCCCACCGCCGGGCCGAGGCGCCCGATCTCGCTGCGGACATCGCGCGGCTCGGACCGGATGTCATCGTCTGCGGCGCGTCGGCCGACGGACTGCGGGCGCTTGGGCTGACGCGCGACGTGCCGATCGTCGTCTGGACCGGCGATGCGGGTGCGGCCGGTCTCGAGGCGGCGGAGTCCGTCGCGTCGATCCAGCTACCGGCGGGCACGGCACGTCATCGGTTCGATCTCCTCACCATGGTCGTCCCGGGACTCGCGATCGTCGGCGGCTTCTCCGACAACAGGCACCCGGCGGCCGCGGCGTCGCGGGCCCGGGCCGAGCTCGCGGCGCGCGAAGCCGGCCTGCAGCTCGTGGTCTGCCGCGTCCGCGGCCCCGCCGACCTGACGGCCGCGTTCATCCGCATCGACGATGCCGGCGCAGGCGCGGGGATGACCTTCCAGGCGCCGCTGTCGGATCGGGGCGGCGCACGCCTCGCGGCCCTCGCGCGGGCCGCGAAGCTCCCCCTGTTGTCGACCGTCGAGGTCGTGCGATCCGGCGGGCTCCTGGCCTACGAGCCGGAGCCGGTAGCGCTGTTCCGGCTCCTTGCCGAATGCGCCGAGCGCGTGCTCGCCGGCGAAACGCCAGGATCGCTCGGCGCGCTCGAAGCCCCGGTCATGCGGACCACGGTGAACCGCGGGACCGCCGCTGCGCTCGGGATCGCGCTCCCGGCCGAGCTGCTTGCCGGAGCCGATCTGCTGCCGTAGAGCGCGCTCTTAGCCCTCCTCGTTGGGGGCGATGCGGGCGCGGTCGGACTCGATGACGACCGGCCGATCGTGCGCGTTGTCGTCGAGGGGCGCCCGCTCCACCCGCGGGATCGCGTCGCCCGCGGCGAGCCGGATCGGCGGATCGCCCTGGAGCGACTCCGCGTACTTCAGGCCGGTGCCGGTGTTGAACACCACGACGTCCTCGTGCTCGCCGATGAACCCTTGCTGGCGAAGCTGATGGGCTGCCTCGACCGCGGCGGCGCCTTCTGGGCAGACCAGGATCCCCTCTGAAACGCCGATGACCCGCATCATCGCCGCGATCCGCTCGTCGCTCACGTCGATGGCGATCCCGCTCGATTCTCGAAGGATCCGCAGGACCAGGAAATCGCCGAGCGCCTTGGGGACCCGCAGTCCCGCGGCGAACGTCGTGGGGTTCGGCCACGCCTCCGATTCCGTCTTGTCCTCGTGGAACGCCTTCACGATCGGCGCGCAGCCCGCGGCCTGCACCGCGACGAAGCGGGGCATCTTCCCAGCTGGAAGCCAGCCGATCGCCTGCAGCTCAGTGAACGCCTTCCACATCCCGATGAGCCCCACGCCACCGCCGGTCGGATAGATGATGACGTCCGGGAGGGCCCAACCCCACTGCTCGGCGAGCTCGAAACCCATCGTCTTCTTGCCCTCGATCCGATACGGCTCACGCAGCGTCGAGGCATCGAACCAGCCGTGCTCGGCGCAGGCCTGCTTGATCGCCGCGCCGGCGTCGGCGATCGAGCCGTCCACGAGATACACCCGGGCTCCGTAGGACGCGGTCTCGCGCTGAATGACGTCGGGGGTCGTTGCGGGCATCGCTACGACCACGCCGATGCCGGCTCGCGCACCGTAGGCGGCCCACGCCGCGCCGGCATTCCCGGCGGTCGGAAGCGCGATCGTGGTGATGCCGAGCTCGCGCGCCCGGCTGACCCCCATCGCTGCGCCGCGGGCCTTGAACGTCCCCGTCGGCAAGAGCCCCTCGTCCTTGATCGACAACCGGTGCAGACCGATCGCCTGGCCAAGGGAGGGGGCCTCGAGGATCGGCGTGTTCCCCTCGCCGAGGCTGACCACCCGGTCGTGGTCCTCGATCGGAAGGAGCTCCCGGTATCGCCAGAGCGAGGCTTGCCGCCCGGAGAGCGTGTTACGTGGCACGCTCGAGCGAAGACGCTCAAGGTCGTAGCGGACCAGGAACGGGCCACCGCAAGCGGGGCAGGTGTTCGCGACCGCGCGCGCGTCACCGGTGGTCCCGCAGCGCGCGCATTCCAGGTGGGTGACGAAGGAACGCGGCGGCGGCGTGAGGGAAGCGGGGTCGATCACACGCGGTCGATGCGCGCGCCGAGTACCCGGAGCCGGCCGTCGATGTCCTCGTAGCCCCGGTCGATCTGGTCGACGTTGTCCATCGTGCTGGTGCCCTTCGCCGCGAGGGCGGCGCCGAGCAAGGCGAGTCCGGCCCGGATATCCGGGCTGCGCAGCTCACTGCCGTACAGCTGCGAGGGTCCGACGATCAACACGCGGTGCGGGTCACAGAGCACCAGGCGGGCGCCCATCGCCTCGAGCGCGCCGACCCAGAACATCCGGGCACCGAACATCCACTCGTGGATAAGGACGGTCCCCACGGCTTGCGTCGCGAACGCGGTCGCGATGCTCGAGAGGTCCGACGGGAAGCCCGGCCAGATCTGCGACTGGACCTTCGGGATCGCGCCGCCGTGGTCGTCTTCGATGACATACCGGTCGCTCGCGCAGACCTTGAGATCGTCGCCGTCGAGCTCGGTCCGCACCCCGAGCCGTTTGAACACCGCGCGGGTCATCGCGAGGTGGAGCGGCGCACAGCGATGGATGGTGATCTCGCCGTGGGTGATCGCCGCCAGGCCGATGAACGACCCGACCTCCATGTGATCGCTCCAGATCGTGTGATCCACGCCGCGCAGCTGGTCGACGCCCTTCACCTCAAGGGTGTTCGTGCCGATGCCGTTCACCCGCGCGCCCATCTGGACCAGGACCATGGCGAGCTCCTGGACGTGAGGCTCGCTTGCGGCATTGCGGATGACGGTCCGGCCCGGCGCGAGGACCGCGGCGAGGAGCGCGTTCTCGGTCGCGGTGACCGAAGCTTCGTCGAGGAGGATATCGGCGCCCCGTAGACCATCGGTCCGCAGGCCGTAGCCCTGCTGTTCCGCGTGGAGCTCGGCGCCGAGCGCGCGCAACACGAGCCAGTGGGTGTCATTGCGGCGGCGCCCGATCACGTCGCCGCCCGGAGGCCCAAGGGTGACGGTCTTGAAGCGCGCGAGCAGCGGGCCAGCGAAGAGGAGCGAGGTCCGGATCTCACGGGAAAGGCGCGGGTCGACGCTCGTCCGGCCAACGTTCGCGGTGTCGATCCGAACGGCGTGGGGGTCGAGCTCCTCAACGGTCGCACCGAGACCAACGAGGATCTCGAGCATGCCGCGGACATCGCGGATCCGCGGCAGGTTGCGGAGGATGACCGGCTCGGACGTGAGCAGGCTGGCCGCAATGAGCGGGAGGGCGGAGTTCTTGTTGCCTGCCGGGGTGATCTCGCCGCGGAGCGCGGTGCCGCCCTCGACGACGAAGCGTGCCATCGGGGAGGAAGCCTAGTCGGTCCGCTCCAACAGCCTCCACTAGGCTCCGCGCGTGCCCCGCTACGACGCCGTCGGGTCCGCTACGCCCGACCCGGCGCAGATCGCCCTCGGCCTGCCGCTGGGCGAGCCGGTACGGGGGGCGGCGGCGTTCGTCACCCGCGACGACGGCACGCTGTTGGACCCGCGGACCGACGCCGACTGGGACGACTGGGTCGCCGCCGGCGCGACCCGGGCGTGGTGCCGCGGCGACCCGCTCTGGGATTGGCTGGATCGGTACGGTGGGGAAAAGGGCTTCGCGCGTGACGATCAGCGTGCGACCTACGACGAGCGCTTCGACCTTGGTCGATTCCTGCGCGCCCAGGGCGAGCGATTCGAGGCCGCGGTCGTCGCCGATCTCGACCTGCGGTTCGGCGTCACCCGCATCGGCGGAGGGCACGGTGATCGGCGGTCGCTCGCTGCGGCGCACGAGACCTGGGCGGCGATGGAGCGCGGCACCCGGGTCATTTCGCAGGGGGTCCTGCGCGATCCCCAGGCCCGGATGTATGGCGCGGTCGACCTCCTCATTCGTTCGGACACCCTCGCCGACATCTGCGCCGATGCCTTCGCCGCGGGCGACGATCCGACCGTCCGCGCGCCGGCCCTCGCCGGCGCGGCCTGGCATTACCGCGTGGTGGACGTGAAATTCAAGACCGTGGAGCTCATGAAAGACGGCTCGCTGTCGACGGCCGGCGACCTGCCCGCTCTCGCGCAGGTTTGGGCCTACGGTCAAGCGCTCGGCCGCGCGCAGGGATACTTTCCGCCATTCGGCTACGTCGTGGGCCGGGGCTGGAAGCAGGGACAGCAACGCGGCGACCGCTGCTGGGGCCGGCTCGCGCGCGTCCCGCACGAGACCTACGTGAAGGCGCGCCAGATCACGCTCGCCGAGGCGGTCAGCGAAGCGGCAGCGTGGGTCCGCCTGGTGCGGCGCGAGGGTCAGGGCTGGGACGCGCTGCCGACTCCCACCCGGGACGAGCTGTGGCCGAACCTGAAGTCTGATCGCGACCAGCCGTGGCACGAGGCCAAGCTGGAGATCGCCGAGGAGCTTCACGACCTCACGCTGCTGTGGCAGGTGAGCGCGGCCCATCGGGACCACGCGCGGCAGCAGGGCGTGACCCGCTGGGACGACCCCCGGCTATCCGCCGCTCTCCTCGGGATCGGTGGCGAGACCCGCGGTCCGGTCTTTGACGCGATCCTCGCGGCCAACCGCGAGCCTGGCGCGCCCGTCCGGCCAGCGCGGATCGCGGCTGATGGCGGACGATGGCGCGATCGCCGACCAGCAGAGGTCTACGTCGACTTCGAGACGGTGAATGACCTGAACGACGATCTGAGCCGGTTCCCCGACCGCGGCGGGGAGAGCCTCATCTTCCAGATCGGCTGCGGGCGTTACGAGCGCGGGGAGTGGAGCTTTGCCCAGTTCACCGCCCGCCTGCTCACCGCGGCGGCGGAGGGCGAAATGATCGATGGCTGGCTCGCCCACCTCGCGTCGCTTGCGCGGGCCGCTGGCCTCGCCGGACCCGGCGAGGTGCGCCTCTTCCATTGGTCGGCTGCTGAGACGGTCTTCATGGACGCTCACTACCGTTCGGCACGCGCCCGTCACCCCGAACGGGATTGGCCCGCCCTCGACTGGTACGACCTGCTGAGCAACGTCGTCCGGGCTGAGCCGGTGGTGGTGCACGGGTCGCGCAAGTTCGGCCTGAAGAGCGTCGCCCGGGCGATGCACACGCATGGTCTGGTCGCGACCGGCTGGGGCGACGGACTGGCCGACGGGACCGGCGCGATGGTCGGCGCCTGGAGCGCCGATGGGGTCGCCCGGCGGACCGCGGCCGCCATGGCCGATATGCCGCTCATGGCGGAGGTCTCCTTGTACAACGAGATCGATTGTCGAGTCATGGCCGAGGTCCTCGACCACCTCCGCCGGGAGCACTGACCGG
>JAYVCA010000167.1:0-8381 GCA_043750135.1 Chloroflexota bacterium
TGTTGCTCGTCGGGTCGATGCGGACGATCGCGTTGGTGTCGTTCGCGGTCGCCCACATCGCGTCCGATCCGGCGGCGACGGCGCTCGGAGCATCGCAGGCCCGCAGGCCGAACGAGCCGGTGGCGTATGCGTGCTCCGACGAAGGCGCGCAGCCGGCCGCGATGAGCCGCTGGGGATCGGCAACGCGGACGGTCGCCGCGATCCGACCGGTCGCCCCATCGACGCGGATCACCGTCCCGTCCGCCGCGATCGCGACCCATACCGCTCCAAAGGCCGCCACCGGACGGATCGCCCGCTGACCGAGCGTGATCGGCGGGAGCGGTACCGCCGGCCCTGGCGGAACCGGGGTGCAGGCGAGGCCGAGCCAGATCACGGCGATCAGGGAGACGGGTCGCATCCGCGCACGCTAGCGGTGCGTGCCCCAGGTTGGATGAGAGTGGATGCTGGGCGGGGAGCTGCCGCCGCCCATACAATCGAAGCTTGGGTGAGCGGATTCTCTCGTCGTTCCGCGCGTCCGTCGCCTTGAGGGGGCTGTAGCTCAGTTGGTAGAGCGCTTGAATCGCACTCAAGAGGTCCGGGGTTCGAATCCCCGCAGCTCCACCGCTCGATGAAGCGCTTCGGCGACGATCCTGACCGCCAGGCGAACATCGCGTTCGGGCTCATCGTGCTTGGCATCGTGTTCGTCGGTGGGATCACGATCTGGCTCTTCTACGGGGCAAAGTTCTAGCGGCCGACGTCCCGTCGTGATGTAACAGCTCGGCTAGCTCGCTGCGATCGGACCGGGGCCCGATCGGGGCCGGACCCGGCGCTGACCTCGCGCGCCATCCCTCGGTATCCTCGTCACAGGACAGAGGGGGGCAGAGGCATGACGATGACACACCTGCAGAACTACATCGACGGCCGTTGGACCGACGCGGCGAGCGGCGAAGCCTTCGAGGATCTCGATCCAGCCACCGGTGAGGTGATCGCGACCGCGACCCGCTCAGCGAAGGCCGACGTCGACCGCGCGGTCGATGCGGCCCGCCGTGCCGCCGACGCGTGGCGGCTCTACCCCGCCCCGAAGCGGGGCGAGATCCTCTACCGCGCCGGCGAGATCATGCTCAAGCGCAAGGACGAGCTGGCCCGCGAGATGACCATCGAGATGGGCAAGGTGCTCGCCGAGGCGAAGGGCGATGTCCAAGAAGGCATCGACATGACCTATTACACCGCGGGCGAGGGCCGTCGTCAGTTCGGCGACGTCGTCCCCGCGGAGCTCCCGAACAAATGGGCGATGAGCATGCGGCACCCGCTCGGGGTCGTCGCCGCGGTCACGCCGTGGAACTTCCCGTTCGCGATCCCGACCTGGAAGATCATGCCAGCCCTCGTCCTCGGGAATACCGTCGTCTTCAAGCCGGCGTCCTTCACCCCGATGCTGGCCGTGCGCCTGGTCGAGATCATGGAGGAGGCCGGCCTGCCGAAAGGCGTGCTCAACCTCGTCCTCGGCCCGGGCGGCTCGATCGGCGATGCCCTCGTCACCCACCCCGGCGTCGACCTTGTCTCCTTTACCGGGTCCAGCGACGTCGGTGCGCATATCTGCGAGATCGCCGGAAAGCTGCTGAAGCGCGTCTCCTGCGAGCTCGGCGGGAAGAACGCGATCGTCGTCCTGGACGACGCCGACGTCGACCTGGCGCTCGAGGGGATCGTGTGGTCGGCATTCGGCACCTCGGGTCAGCGCTGCACCGCCGCATCGCGCGTCATCACCCACCGAGGCGTGTCCAATGAGGTCATCGACAAGCTCGTCGGCCGAGCGAAGAAGCTGAAGATGGGTCACGGCCTCGACCCGAGCACCGACCTCGGGCCGGTCGTGTCAGCCGAAGCGCAGCAGAAGATCCACAGCTACATCCCGATCGCCGAGAAAGAGGGCGCCACCGTCGCCGCCGGCGGACGCATCCCGACCGAGGGCGCGCTCGCCAAGGGGTTCTTCCACGAGCCGACGGTCCTGGTCGACGTCAAGCCGAACATGCGCGTGGCGCAGGAAGAGATCTTTGGACCGGTGACCGCGGTCATCGAGGCGAAGGACATCGACGACGCGATCCGCGTGCTCAACTCGACGAAGTACGGACTGTCCTGTTCCGTCTACACCCGGAACGTGAACAACGCCTTCCGATTCATGCGCGATGCCGAGACCGGCCTGGTCTATGTGAATGCCGGCACGATCGGCGCCGAGATCCAGCTGCCGTTCGGCGGGATGAAGTCGACCGGCAATGGCCATCGCGAGGCCGGCCGCGCTGCCCTGGACGCGTATTCCGAATGGAAGTCGATCTACATCGACTACTCGGGCAAGCTCCAACGGGCCCAGATGGACGACGCCGGCTCGCCTGAGTGACCGCGGCTAGCTCCGGAGCACGCTCCCGAGCCAGCGCGCGGTGGCCTCGATCGCTTCGGCTTCGTGCGCCCCGTACTCGTGCCCAGCGCCGCGGAGGACCATCAGATCGATCCGCGGGTTCTGTCCCGCGATGCGCTCGAGCACCGCAAGAGGCCCGAGCTCGTCGCGGTCACCCTGCACCACGAGCGTCGGACAGGTGACGCCGAGCAGCGCCGCCTCGTCGGCGGGACGGGGGCGGTTCGGTGGCGCGATCGGATGGCCGAGGATGACGAGCGCGTCCGGTGGCTCTTCTGCCGCGAGGAATGCGCACATCCGGCCGCCGAACGAACGGCCCACCAAGGCGACCGGCCCGCCCGCCCGCGCGACGATCTCATCGCGCGCGATACGGAGCTCGTGCTTCTCGGTGACGTAGCCGCGACTGGGCCGCTTCGTGGAGAAAGCGATCCGCGCGGTCACGATGTCCCCGGCCTCGAGCCGCGCCGCGAGCCTCACCAGCAGCGGCTGTTCCGCGGTGCCGCCGTAGCCCGGAGCGAGGACTGCCGCCGTCACTTCTTCACCGCCGCCGTGCGCGTCGTCTTTGTTTTCGGCGGCGTGAGGCGCGTTGGGTCCTTCTGGAGCTTTTTCGACAGGGCCGCGCCCGTCGGACCCCCCGTGGTGAACGTCCGTTTCGGGAGCTTCTGCGCCAGCCCCAGCGCGGGCGCGAGGAGGTCACCGACCACGAGGAGCCGGTCGGGGAGGTTCGCGATGGTGAAGGCATCCGGGCGTCCGATGGCTGAGATCTCGTCCCACCGCAGCGGCGCGCTCACCGGCGCGCGGCGGATCGGCCGGACGCTGTACGGGCCGGCGGTCGTCTTTCCGCGCACGTTCTGCAGGTAGTCGACGTAGATCCCGCGCCGGGCCTTCTTCGCGAAGGTGAGGGTAACGAGCTCGGGGAGCCGTTCGCGGGCGGCCTTGCCGATGTCCTCGACGAACGTCCGCGATTCCTCGAACGTGTAGCGGCGGGCGATCGGTACCAGGACGTGGATCCCGCGGGATCCCGTCGTCTTCGGGAAGCCAACAAGATCGCGCGCCTCCAGGAGATCGCGGACGACCAGCGCGACCTGCTTCACGTCGTCCCAGGTCGCGCCGCTCGCCGGATCGAGATCGATCATCGCGAAGTCGGGGTGATCCGGATCGTCGATCCGCGAAAGCCAGGGGTGGATCTCGATCGCGGTGTAGTTGGCCATCCAGACCACGGTCGCGATGTCGTTCCCCAGGATGTAGTCGATCCCGCCGGCGCGATCGACCGACGTGTCGGTCCAGCTTGCGATCCAGCGCGGCGTGAATCCCGGTTTGTCCTTTTGATAGAAGCTCGGCCCGGCGATCCCATCGGGGAACGGCTTCAGCGTGAGCGGCCGGTCGGTGATGAACGGCACGAGGTAGGGCGAGACCTCGGTGTAATACCGGATGAGATCGGCTTTGGTGTAGCCGTCCTCGGGAAAGAGGACCTTCTCCAGGTTGGTGAGCTTGATCTGGTGGCCGTCGATCTCGAGCACCGCCGGGACGCGTGCCTGCTTCACCGGCGCCGCCGCCGCCACGGGCGCCGCGGA
The DNA here is from genome assembly GCA_043750135.1 of Chloroflexota bacterium. Lineage (GTDB taxonomy): Bacteria > Chloroflexota > Limnocylindria > P2-11E > P2-11E > UBA4735. The sequence continues at coordinate 3,955 of JAYVCA010000167.1, forward strand.
CGCCGCACGCTCGGCGGAGCGGAGCGCGTCCTTGGCCGAGGCAAGCCGCTCCTCCCCGGTGCAGTCGCGCGGATCGATGTCCGCGCGGAGGCCGCGATAGGTCGGGTGCCGCAGGGTGCCGTCCGTGGTGAGCTCGGTGTACTGGACCTCGCAGACCAGCTCGGGGAGGCACCACTTCGCCGGCCCAGTGATGCGCGGCGGCGTGACGAACGGCATCGCCGGGGACTCGTGCTCACGCAGGGTCACCAGGAGGTCACGGAGGGTGCGGTCGTCGAAGCCGGTCCCGACGCTCCCGACCGGCTCCAGCCGGCCGTCGCGATAGACGCCGACCACCAGGGCGCCCAGGGTGCTCCGCCGGCCACCCTGCCCGGCGGTCCATCCCCCGATCACGCATTCGAGGGTGCGCTGCGCCTTCACCTTGATCCAGGCGGCCGATCGGCCCGAGACGTACGGCGCGTCGAGGCGCTTGGCCACGATGCCCTCGAGCCCCTGCTCCTGGACCGCGGAGAAGAGGGCCTTGCCCGTACCGGCGAAGCCCTCGGAGAGACGGATCGGGCCCATCGGGGTGAGCGCCGCCTCCAGGCGCCGGCGGCGCTCGCGGAGCGGCAGGCTACGGAGATCCTCGCCATCCTGATACAGCAGGTCGAACGCTTCATACACCACCGGCGTCGATTTGCGCAGGCGCCGGACGGCAGCCTCGTCACGCTGGTGCATCCGCGGCTGGAGTCGCTGGAACGACGGCACGCCCTTCTCATCGAGCGCGACGATCTCGCCGTCGACGATCGCGTGGTATGCGCCGGTGAGCGCGCCGGCGAGCGCGTCGACCTCGGGGTATTGCTTCGTGCAGTCGAGGAGGTTGCGTGTCTGCAGCCGGACCAGCCCGCCGTCGACGAACGCGAGCGTGCGCACGCCATCCCACTTCGCTTCGAAGGTGAAGGCCGGTGAATCGAACGGCGTATCGGCGCTCGTCGCGAGCATCGGCGGGATCTTCGCCGCGAGCGGGTCATCCTTCGGCGGCGTGCCATGCATGATCATCAGCCAGTCGCGACCCTCGTGCGCGTTCGTCTGGACGATGACGTACTCGCCGGTGAGCCGGCGCCCGTTGAACTTCACCTTGTATTCCTTGGGCTTGGCGAGGATGAGCTGGTAGGTGCCCTCATCCCAGATGGTCATCGTCCCCGCGCCATAGCCGTCGGGAATGACGCCGTGGAACGTGAGGTACTCGATCGGGTGATCTTCGGTATGGACGGCGAGGCGCTTTTTTCCCGGCTCGAGCGGCGGCCCATGGGGGACCGCCCAGGAGGCGAGGATCCCGTGCATCTCCAGGCGCACGTCCCAATGGAGATGCGAGGCGTGATGCCGATGCACGACGTAGCGAAGCGCACCCGTCTTGGTGACCCGCCCCGCGGGCTCAGGGGTCTTCTTGAAATCACGCTTGCGTTGGTATTCGGTCAAACTCACGGCCTACGCATTGTCAGGGAGGCCGCCATGCCGTCGCTCTCGCCCTTCGGGGAGCTCGCCGACCAGTTCCTGAAAGAGGAGTTCGCCGACTCGCCGGTCCTCGCGAGCTCGCTCGGCATCGATGGCTTCGACGACCAGCTCGATGACCTCTCGGCCGAGGCCTTCCGGCGCCGTGACGCCAGCACCGGCAAGTGGCTTGGGCAATTCCGGGCGATCCCGGACGAAGGTCTCGCCGAGGATGAGCGGATCGACCGCGACTTCGTCATCTCGATCCTCCGTGGACGCGAGATCATGGCCCCCCACCAGATGTGGAAGCGCCAGCCGGCGACCTACCTCAATCCCGGTCTGTCTGGTGTGTTCAGCCTCTTCCTCCACAAGCTCCACCCCGAGGCGGAGCTCGCGGCCGCGGCGCGAGCACGGCTCCTCCAGGTGCCCCAGGGCCTCCGGCAGGGGATCGACAACCTCGATCTCACCCTGGCGCCAAAGCTGTACCTCGACCGCGCGATCGGCCAGGCCGCCGCGGCAGCTCGGTATGCGCGCGAGCTGGTCGCGCTCGAGGTCGCCGACCCCGTCCTGCGGGAGGGAGTCGCGGCCGCCGGGGCCGAGGCCGCCGACGCGTTCGATGCGTTCGGAGCATTCCTCAAGCAGAAGCGGGACAAGGCGACCGGTGAGTACGCGATCGGCGAGGCGATGTACACCGCACTGCTCAAGGACAAGGAGCTGCTGCCGTACGACGCGCGGCAGCTTCGCGAGCGCGGCCGCGAGCAGTACGACCTTCTCGCCGCGGAGGCCAAGCGTCTAGCGAAGGAGATCTCCGGATCGGACGACTGGACCGGGCTGCTCACCCGCTTGAACAAGGTCCACGCCGCGACGCCCGATGCGATGCGCGCCGAGTACGCCGAGTGGACCGAGCGGGCCCGGACATTCCTGCGCGACACTGGCTTGGTCACCCTGCCGCCCGGCGAGACCTGCAGCGTCGAGCCGTCGCCACCGTTCCAGCGCCCGGTCCTGGCGGTCGCGTCGTACAACCGGCCGCCGGCGTTCACCGATTCGCTCGCCGGCCATTTCTTCGTCCCCTATCCGCCCGAGGGAACGTCCGAGGAGGAGATCCAGAAGCGGCTCGAAGGCAACTGCAGCGCGGGCATCCCGACGACCGCGGTCCACGAGGCCTACCCCGGCCACCACTGGCACCTGGTCATGGCGAAGTCGAACCCCTCGGCGATCCGTAAGGTGTTCAACACGTCGTATTTCTCGGAGGGTTGGGCGCTTTACGCCGAGCGGGTCATGCGCGAGCAGGGCTTCTTCACCGACCCGAAGGCCGAGCTGTACCAGTACGAGGCGACGATCTTCCGCGCGGCGCGGATCATCGTCGACACCAGCCTGCATCTGGGCGAGATGTCATTCGACCAGGCGGTCCGGTTCATGATCGAGAAGGCCAACCTCTCCGAGCCCAACGCGAAAGCCGAGGTCGGGCGCTACTGCTCCTGGCCGACGCAGGCCGCCTCCTATCTCACCGGCATGCTCGAGATCGTCGATCTCCGCACCCGCTGGCTCGCGCACCACGGTACGAACGACACCGCGGCGCTACGCGAGTTCCACGACCGCATCACTTCGAGCGGGAACATGCCGACAAGCCTCGCCGAGCGCGCGATCGCGTAGCGCGGTGGAGCCGGCGACCGTCCTCGGCGCATTGCTCGTCCTTGTCGCGCTGTACGCGGTCTTCCTGCTCGCGCTGACCGCTGCCGGACGCGGGCCGCTGGCGCGCGAGCTGGCCCGGCTCATCCCGAACATGGCCGCGCTGTTCGCCGCGCTGCTCCGGGATCCGGCGGTCCCGCGGCGGGCCAAGATCGCCCTCGGCGTTGGCGCGGCCTATCTGGCGATGCCCCTCGACCTCGTCCCCGATGTCATCCCCGTCATCGGGGCGCTCGACGACGCCATCGTCGTCGCATTTGTTCTCCGGTTCGTCATCCGCGCCGCCGGGCGGGACGCGGTGACGCGGCATTGGCGCGGCGAGCCCGCGACGCTGGATCGGATCCTCGCCCTCGCGGGAACCAGGTCGGCCTGATAGGTCGGGTCTGGGTCGAAGAACGACCGTATAGGCTGGGCCCAGTCCGGCGCGGGGCGTCGGGGGAAGAGGGAAGGCTCATGCTCGAGACTCTGTTGGCGCCGCCGTTCGCGGCGGACCCGCCGATCAAGCTGAATGTCCCCGCGAAGACCCTTGGGCTCATCTTGGCGATCCTCGGCGCGATCAGCGCGTTCTTCGGCATCCTCGGCGTCTTCGCCCTCCTCGGGTTGAGCGCGATCGCGGTGGCCTACGGCGGCATCTTCCTGCTCGCGGTGATCGGCGTGATCGTCGGCGAGATCGGGGCGGTCGTCGGGGCCTGGGGCGGCTATCAGATGTACAAGGTGAATCGTGATGGGAAGAGGCTCGCCATCTACGGTGTCCTGCTGAACGTCGTCGGCAGCCTCATCGCCGCGATCGGGGGCTCCGGGGGCCTCATCGGCTGGATCTTCGGCGCGCTCATCAGCTTCGTCGTCTACTACCTCATCGTCATCAGTCGGTTCCCCGACGACCTGCCGGTCGTCGCCACGACCGTGTAGTCACCTCGGCTACGGCGGCTGCCGCTCGATGAGACAGCCGCCGTAGCTGTGCCCCGGCCGCCTTCGCCCGCTTCCTCCCCTCATCCATGACATCCATGACATCCATGACCGCACCTGCAGCGCCGCGGCGCGCTCAAGCCCTCGGCGCCGTTCCCCGGTCACCCCTCTTGAGCGCGACCACGCACCTCATCGACCGACCTTGACGACCGGGTTACGCTGCGCGCGGCAAGCTGCGCGAAGAACCTCCCACAAGCGTGGAGGGCCGTAAGGGGGCGACAGATGCCACGGTCGATCTGGCGCGGAGTGATCAGCTTTGGGATGGTCGCGATCCCGGTGCGCCTGTACCTGGCGACCGAAAGCTCTTC
>JAYVCA010000168.1:0-7033 GCA_043750135.1 Chloroflexota bacterium
CGCACCGCGGCCCCCACCCCGTCGGCGTCACCGGCGAAGTCCCCCTAGGGCCGTCGGCGTCCGTTACCGACCGGCTTGCTCGCTTGTCCGGCGCGCTGCGACCGGTGGATGGCGGTTGTAGGCTCACCCGGCTCGCCCATCGGGCGGCCTCGCTGGGAGGTGGCTTCACGATGCGACCCTTCATCCGGACACTGGCGGTCCCGCTGGCGATCACGATCATCCTTGGCGCCTGCTCGACGCAGGGCACGCCGGCCGGCGGCGGCGCCGGTAGCGGTGGGCCCGGTACATCGGGTAATCCGGGAGCGAGCCCGGTCGGGAAGGCGTTCGTCCTCGCCTCGACCCAATTCACCCCGACGACCGAGCAGGAGGCGATGCGGACAAAGATCCTCGCCGGGTACAAGGGCGCCGGCGTCGATTTCATCACCGACGCCGAGGCGGTCATCCTCGACCGCATCACCGCCGAGTCGAAGGCCGGCGGGCAGGGCCAGGTCGGGCTCATCGGCCTCGAGAACGGCCAGTTCGGCAGCCTGGTCGGGCCGGGCTACCTCCAAGACGTCGGCAAGCTCATGGACATCTACAAGGACCGGGGGATCCCCGCCGACTTCGCCGCCCTAGGCAAGCTCGGCGGCGGCACTCAGCTTTACGTGCCGTGGATGCAGGCGACCTACTTCCTGGCGGTGAACAAGAAAGCGCTGCCCTATCTCCCGTCGGGCGCCGATGTCAACGCGCTGACCTACGACCAGCTCATCACCTGGGGCAAGAACATCCAGGAGAAGACCGGCAAGCGGATGATCGGTCTGCCCGCGGGGAACAACAGCCTGCTGCATCGGCTGCTCCAAGGCTATTTCTACCCGTCGTATACCGGCGGCCTCATCACGACCTACAAGAGCGCCGACGCCGAAGCGATGTGGGCCCAGATCCGCGAGCTCTGGAAGGTGACGAACCCGCAGAGCACGACCTACGCGTTCATGCAGGAGCCGCTGCAGTCCGAGGAGGTCTGGATCGGCTTCGATCACGCCGCGCGGCTCATCAACGTGCTGAAGGCGAAGCCCGATGACTTCCTGGCGGTCCCCGCGCCGGCCGGCCCGAAGGGGCGCTACTACATGAGCGTGGTCGTCGGTCTCGCGATCCCGAAGACGACCGCGAATCAGGCGGGCGCCGAAGCGCTCATCGACTACCTGTTGAAGCCCGAGACCCAGATCACGACGCTCCGCGAGAACAGCTTCTTCCCGGTGGTGAAGGTGGACCTGCCCACCGATCTCAATCCCGGCCTCAAGCTCGAGGCCGGCGCCGTGGCCAAGCAGGCATCGGCAAAAGACGCGAAGGCGGTCCCCCTCCCGGTCGGCCTGGGCGCCAAGGGCGGTGATCTCAACAAGGCGATGGTCGACACGTTCAGCCGGATCGTCGTGAAGAACGAGGACATCAAGACCGTCCTCGCCGAGCAGGCGGTCCTGATCCAAAAGGCGATCACCGACTCGAGCGCCAAGTGCTGGGGACCCGATGGCACCTCGACCGGTCCGTGCCAGGTCAAATAGCGACGTAGCGACGGAGGACGTGGCCGGGGAAGAACGGGGGGCGCACGGTCGGAGCCGTCGGGAGCTCCTTCCGTTCGCGCTCCTCGTTCCCTCGATCGTCTTCCTGATCCTCCTCATCGTCATCCCGATGATCCAGGCCCTGCTCCTGGCGGTGCAGGGCGACAGCGGCGAGCTCACAGGCGAGCATTTCCAACGGATGTTCGGAGATACCTCGTTCCGCGACGCGCTCCGGAACACGCTCCTGCTCCTGGTGCTCATCGTGCCGCTCCAGATCGGCATCGCCCTCGCGATGGCCCTGCTGGTCCATTCACGGTTCCGCGGCCACGCCTGGTTCCTCTACATCTACGCGATCCCGCTCGCGGTCTCGGACCTCGCAGCCGGCATCCTCTGGCTCTCGGTGTTCACCGAGCGGGGCTACCTCAACACCGTCCTGCAGGGGCTCGGTCTGATCAAAGAGCCGATCATCTATCTCTCGTACGAGAGCTTCGGAACGATCCTCGGCGCGATCGTCATCGCGGAGTCGTGGCGCGCCACGGCGCTCGTCCTGGTCATCCTGGTGGCCGGGCTCCAGCTCATTCCGCGCGACTACTTCGAGGCGGCGGACCTCTTCGGCGCGTCGCGGCTGCGGCGGACGATCCACGTCGTGCTGCCGCTCCTCCGGCCGAGTCTCCAGTCGGCGCTCATCATCCGCACGATCTTCGCGTTCGGCACGTTCGCCGCGGTCTTCGCCCTCGCCGGCCGCAACATGCCGGTGCTCGCCGGCGAGGCGTACGGCTGGTACGCGAACAACCGGAACGCCCACGTCGCGGCGGCCTACGCCCTGGTGCTCCTGGGCCTGGCGATCGTCATGACCGTGGTGTATCTGCGGTTCCTCGGGATCCGCGAGAGCGAGCGGACCCGATGACGCTCCGCCTCGCCGCCGACCGGCTGCTCATCTACGGAAGCGCGGTGCTCCTCGCGCTGTGGGTGCTCGTGCCCCTCTACCTCATCGCGATCGCGGCGTTCAGCCCGCAGAACGCGATCTACGACTATCCCAAACGCCTCCTGCCGGTCGATCTCTCAGCCGAGACGATGCAATTCTTCCTGGGCTCGCGCGGCGTGCTTCCCTCGGTGGTGAACAGTCTCATCGTCGCGGCGATCACGATCGTCCTCGCCCTCGGCCTCGGCGCGCCCGCGGGGTACGCCCTCGCCCGGTTCCGGTTCCGCGGCCGCGACGCGTTCGCCGTCCTCATCCTGGCGACGAAGATGTTCCCGATCGCGATCCTCTCGATCCCGCTTGCGGTCACCTTCCTCCAGCTCGGCCTCTACGACAATGTCGTCGCGGTCGCCCTCGTTCACACCGCGATGGCATTGCCATTCGTCATCCTGGTGACCAGCGGCGTGTTCGTGAGCGTTTCGCAGGAGCTCGAGGAGGCCGCGCAGACGCTCGGGTGCAGCCGCTGGACCGCGTTCCTCCGCATCGCGTTGCCGCTCGCGCTCCCCGGACTCGCCGCGGCGGCAATCTTTACCTTTGTGATCTCCTGGAATGAGACCTTCGCGTCGACGATCCTGACGCTGCGGACGCGAACGCTCCCGGCCCAGGTCCTCACCTCGCTGGACCAGTCACCGCTGTACTTCAAGTTCGCCGGCGGCCTGTTCATGGTCGCGCCGGCGGTCCTGTTCATCTTCTTCATGCGCAAGTACCTGCTGAATCTGTGGGGTGGACGGTGAGCGGCATCACGATCGACCGGGTGACCAAGAGCTTCGGAAAGACGCCGGCGCTCCGGGACGTGAGCCTGGAGATCAAGGACGGCGAGTTCATGGTCCTCTTGGGCCCCTCCGGCTGCGGGAAGACGACGCTCCTGCGCTGCATTGCCGGCCTCGAGCAGGTCGATCACGGCCAGATCCGGATCGGCGAGCGCGACGTGACCACGCTGCCGCCGCGGGATCGCGACATCGCGATGGTGTTCCAGAGCTACGCGGTGTTCCCGCACATGACGGTGGCCCAGAACATCGGCTTCGGCCTGCGGATGCATCGCCGGCCTCCGGCGGAGATCACCCAGCGAGTCGGTGACGGCGCGGAGCTCCTCGGCCTGACCCCGTACCTCGAGCGCTACCCCGGGCAGCTCTCCGGTGGCCAGCGGCAGCGGGTCGCCGTCGCGCGAGCCCTGGTGATGGACGCGACGGTGCTGCTGATGGACGAGCCGCTCTCCAACCTCGACGCGCTCCTTCGGCTCCAGGCCCGCGCGGATCTCAAGCGCCTTCACGGCGAGGTGAAGCGGACCACGATCTACGTGACGCATGATCAGGTCGAGGCCATGAGCCTGGGGGATCGGATCGCGGTGATGCGCGACGGCGTCATCGTGCAGTGCGACGCGCCGATGGCGATCTACGACCGACCGGCGACGCAGTTCGTCGGCGGGTTCATCGGGTCGCCACCGATGAACTTCCTCCTCGGCGCGCTGAGCGGCGGGGTATTCCGGGGCGATGGCTTCGAGCTCCCGGCCGATGGAGCGCCGGCTCGCGAGGGACCGGTGGTCTTGGGCATCCGGGCCGAGCATCTGACCATCGCGGAGAGCGGCGTGCCCGCGGTGGTGCAGGTCTTCGAGCCCCTCGGCTCGCACGCGCTGATCACGGCGCTCGTCGGGAAGACGCCGGTGAAGATCCAGGTGCCGGTAGACAGCCCGAAGCGCGCGAACGATCAGGTCCGGCTGGCGGTGGACCGCGGACGGATCCGCTGGATGGACGAGAACACCGGGACGGCGATCGACGCGCGAGACTGATCGGGCTGGCGCACCGCTCGATCCAGCGCGGCCGTACAAGCCCCTCGATGTCGGCAACGGGATCGTCGCCGGGACGGTGAGCGGCAGCGGGCGGCTGCTCTCGCTCGGGATCACGCACCCCACGCACGGCCGGGTCGTCCTCACCGACGCGCCACCGTTCCCCGAGGACCGCCGCGACGATCCCGCGGCGGTGCGCGCCTACCGCGCCGCCCTCGCCGATCCGGGGCGCGCCGGCGCGGGTTTCACCTTCGCCGGCGGCGTGTCCGAGGTCCTCCTGCGGGACGATCGGATCCCGGTCGTGCGCGGCCGCGACGGCGATGCGACCTGGGAGATCACGACGTTCGCCCCGACCGGGCGCAGCGGGATCGTGCAGCTCGTCCGCGGTACCGGCACGGCGCCCAACGGGAGCTGGACCGGGATGCTGCGTCTTGGACGCGCGGCCTATACCCAGCTCACCGAGGGGGGCCCGCTCCCGCCCGCGACCTCAGCGCCGGAGACGACGCGCGAGGGCGACCTCGTCACGATCAATGATCCTGCGCTCGGCGCGGCGGCGGCGCTGGTGGTGCGGCCTCCGGTCGGCGACGGCTCCGGGTGGCTCGCGGTCGCCGCGGCGGCGATCGCGACGGACGTCGCCGCGGCGGCGGGAGAAGCGCTCGCGCTGGCCGATGGAGCGGTGGCCCTCCTGGCGGCGGAGGTTCCGCGACCGCTGCCCCGGCTCGCGGATCTGGCCTGGCCGGTCCGCCGCGCGATCCACTACGCGCTCGACTGCGCGACCACGCGAACCGGGGAGGGCACCGTCGCGATCCTCGCCGACCACGAGCTGCTGCCGCTGGTCTGGACCCGCGACGCCTACTACGTCTGCGCGCTGCTGGAGGCGCTCCCAACGTCCGACCCGAGCCGCGAGGTGGTCCGGTCGTTCGTGCGCTGGCTCTTCACCACGGCCGAGCGTCCGGGCGGGTGGTGGCCCCGGTCGTCGCTTGCCTCGGGACCGGCGAAGGACCGCGCGTTCCAGCTCGACCAGCAGCTCTACCCGATCCTCTTGGCGCAGCGCACCGGGCTCTTTGCCGCCGACGCCGCGGCGGTGATCGATAAGCTGCTCGCGCGGCGAACGCCATTCGGCCTGGTCGCGACCGAGGAGAGCCCCGCTGACGACCGCCTGACGCAGCCGTATCACTTCTCGAGCCACGTACTCCTCTGGCATGCCCTCGCGGTCGTCGGCCACTCCGAGGCCCAGGCGGTCCGCGCGGCGACGCTCCGTCACTTCGACGTATCAGCGGATGGGAGCCTCGGCTTCGCCTACGCGGTGGCCGGACCGGATGGCGCCGGAGCACGCGACTACCACGATGCGAACGACCTGCCGACCGCGCTCGCGCCGCGCTGGGGCTTCTGCGCCGAAGACGATCCGCGCTGGCGGAAGACCGTCGAGCGGGCCTGGGGTCCGGCGAACGCCGGGTTCTTCCCTGGTGGACCGGGCGGGCTGGGCGGGCTCGGCTCGTTGCACACGCCGCACCCCTGGCCGCTGGGCGATCTGCAAGCGCGCATCGTCGCCGACGCCCGCGGTGACGCCCCCGCCAGCGCGGCGGCGGAGGCGCGGCTCGCCCAGGTCCAGACCTGGGACGGTCTCCTTCCCGAGGCCTACGACGAGGCGACCGGGGCGGTCGCGTCACGACACTGGTTCGCCTGGCCTGCGGCGCTGCGCGCCTGGTTGGCGCTGGTGCCGCCTAGCGGAGGCTGAGCAGGAACCGCACGAGCGCGTCGAGATCGGCTTCGGAGAGGCCGCGCGCGAGCCCGCGGGACATCGAATCCGGGAAGCCGGGGACGATGAACGCCCCGGGGTCGGTGATCGAGTCCCGCACGTAGTCCTCCGCCGTGGTCCCCGGCTGGCGCGTGCCGGCCGCGGTCCCGATGTGGGTGAGCGACGGACCGGTGTCCCCACCTTTCCCGGCGATCGCGTGGCAGCTCTGACAGTTCTTCTGGCGATACAGCTGCGCGCCGCGGGCGATCGGCTCGGTCGCCGGCGCCTCGCCGCAGGCGCCCAGGAGCAGCGAAAGCGCCACGAGCGCCAAGCACGACGCCGCGAGCCGCCCCATCATCGTCGTGGTGAACATAGCGGCTGCGCTCCGTGGCGCAACGATCGTGCTCGACGACCGGGCGATCCTCCGTGCGCTCGATCTCGACATCGGTCCGGGGCTCACGATCGTGCGCGGGGCCAACGGCGCCGGCAAGACGACGCTCCTCCGGGCGATCGCCGGGCTCATCCCACTGGCGCGCGGCACCCGCACGGTGGCGACGTCGCTCCTCTCCATCGGGCACCGGCCACAGCTCCTGCGGGGGCTGTCGGCGCGCGAGAACCTCCGGTTCTTCGCGGCGTTCCGCGGCATCTCCGCGGACGGCGTGGACCGGGCCCTGGCGACCTGGGGGATCGACGGCCCGCTGGCGCGGCGGCCGGTCGAGACCCTGTCGGCCGGGCAGCGCCGGCGCGCCGCGCTCGCACGTATCGAAAGTGAGGGCGCGTCGCTGGTGCTGCTCGACGAGCCGTTCGGCGAGCTCGACGAAGAAGGAGCGGCACTCCTGCGGGCCGCGCTCGCGCGATTGGCTGGCCGAAGCGCGGCGGTGGTGGTCGCCACACACGGGCATCACGAGCTAGACAGCGACGCCACGCAGGTGGTGCGGCTGTGAGCGCGCTGCGCCGGGTCCTGCTCATCGCCGGCCGCGAGCTTCGCGCCGAGCGGCGCC
>JAYVCA010000169.1:0-12423 GCA_043750135.1 Chloroflexota bacterium
GCCCGTCCGGGCCCACCGGCAACACGGTGAGGCGGACGTTGGCGCTCGCTTCGAGGTCGCGCGCGGTATCAAGCACCGCGTGGTGCTCGATCGCGGTGGTCACCAGATGGTCCCGTTCCGCCCGGGTCGCCTTCAGCGCCCCGCGGAGGGCGAGGTTGTCGGCCTCGGTCCCGCCGGAGGTGAACACGATCTCGCGCGGCTCGGCCCCGATGGCCGCGGCGACCTCGTCGCGGGCGCGATCCACGACGGCCCGTGCCGCCCGGCCCTCGGCGTAGATGCTCGACGGATTGCCCGATACCTCGCGAAGGACGCGGGCCATCAGCTCGGCGACCTCGGGGTCGAGCGGGGTCGTCGCGGCGTGGTCCAGATACACGCGGTCCATGGCGAAAGTGTAGGCCGCACGTGTTGACAGATCGCCGGTGTGGTCGTACTACCCCCCGCAGCGCAAGGAGGGCGAACGGTGGCAGAGCGCAAACGCAAGAAGGTCACCACCTGGCGGCCTGGCGACCCGGCGAATGTCGAGTATCCCGGCGCCGACGGAATGCGGCACGTGCACGCCTGTGGTCACTCGGAGACCGGCCCGCACATGTCGCACGCCACGGGCATCGCCGCGCACGTCGCGATCTACCTCAAGCCGTGCGTCGACATCTGGGCCGCCTACGAGGCGATCATCGGCGTGACGGTGTCCGGCGTCCATGTCGAGAAGGTGCATGTCTCGCTCGGTGAGATCGACATGCTCGCCGACCTCCACTCTCCGTGGACGACACCCGCGGGACGTGAGACCCGCAACCTCGGGAACTGGGTGAACGCGATCCGTCAGCTCAAGCCCGCGGGCGAGAAGGGCTGCGAGTGTTGCTACGTTGCCCGGACCTCCACGAATGTTTGCATGGTGTCTGACTAGGCGCGGCTCGAAGCGCCGGCAACACCGCGCTGGCGCGCCCACGAGGCGACCTGCCCGCGTGTCGTGACGCCAAGCTTGCGCTTGACCCGCCCGACCAGTCGGGTGACGTCCGGCTGCGAGACGCGCAGCCGCTTGGCGATGCGCGCGTCGGTGTAGCCACTCGAGATGAGGGCGGCGACGCGAAGCTCGGACGCCGGGAGCACGCTCGGCGTGGGCGACGTCGGACGCGCCTGGCCAGGGGTCTTCGCGAGCGACGCAGCGATGACCTTCACATAGCGGCCGGCGCCGATCTCGTCGAGATCGCGGCGAGCCGACGCGAGCATCCGGCGGGCGCGAAGACCGTCGCGGCCCCTGGCGCGCAGGGCCAGCGCGGCGCTCGCCCTGCGGTATGCGGCGCGGACCGGCACCCCGAGCGCCGCGTAGTCGGCGGCCACGGCCTCGAACGCCGCGGCGGCGTCGCGACCGCGGAGTGCCTCCAGGACGGCGTGCATCTCACGCCTCACGACGCCGACCGTCGGGGTATCCCGTCCGGCGAACTGCGCTTCGAAGCTCCCGATCAGCTCGGTGAGCTCGCCGGCATCACCGCGAGCCTCGGCGACATCCAGCCCGACGGTAAAGGTCGTGACGCCGGCCCCCGTCGAAGAACGGTGGAGCGCGATCCCTTGACGCACAGTATCAAGCGCCTCGGTGAGCCTCCCGACGCCGAGCAGCGCGCTCGCGCGCTCGCCGTAATAGTTCGCGCGCTGATCGGGCTCGGCCCGCTCCATCTCGGGAGCGATGCGGTCGCACACGGCGAGCGCCGCCGCCGGCTCGCCCTGTTTCGTCAGCACGCCGGCCAAGGTGGTCATCGCGTACGTCCCGGCGATGGTCCCGGGCCGTGAGAGCGCCACCGCCTGCTCCGCGACCGCTCGCGCATCGGCGTACCGGCCCAGCGTGACGTAGGTCGCGGCGAGCTGCGCGAGCAGCCGCGCCTGGGCGAATTCGTTCCCCCGTTCGCGGGCAAGCGCCAGACCGACCTCGGCTGCTGCCGCCGCGGCCTCCCAGTTTCCGACCGCCCGCTCGGCCCGCTCAAGCTCGAGGTAGGCGTCCACGAGCTCCGTGCCGAAATCGTGCTCGGTGCCACGGACCACCGCTTCGCGGAGCTGCGAGACTCCGAGGGCGTCACCGCGCCGGGCGAGCGCGGCACCGCGTACGGTCATCGCGCGAACGACGATGCGCTCGGCACCCGCAACGCGCGCGGCCACCAATGCGCTCGATGCGCGCTGGACGGCCGCTTCGGCGTCATTCTCGGCCCAGGCGAGATCGGCTCGTGTCGCGAGGGCGTCCGCGAGCGGCTCGCCGGCGTCCGCAGGGATCAGCCGGATCGCTCGTTCGACCGCGACGATCGCCTCCACGCGGCGCCCCTGCATCCGAAGGATCGCCGCGAGTCGCACGTCGATGCGCGCGATGTCGGCCGGGGCGGCAGCATGGTCGCGGGAGCGGACGAGGGCCTCCTCGGCCTCCGGCGCCCGGCCGGCAGCCTGGAGCGCCGTGCCGAGCTCCTCGAGCACCGCGCCCTCATCGTGCGCGCCGGTCGCGTGACCCGCCGCCTCGCGCAGCAGCTCGATCGCGGCGGTGTAGGCGCCTACGGCGACCGCGGCCCGCGCGGCCTCTCTGGCGTAGCGGACGGCCTTCGGGACATCGCCGGCAGCGGCGAAATGCCGGGCGAGCGCCCCGGCCCGTCGCAACGGGGGACCAAGCCCCTCGAGGGCCTCGCCGATCTGACGGTGGAGTCGGCGACGGCGCGACACCGGGATCGCGCTCTCGATCGCCTCGCGGGTGATGGCGTGCCGGAATTGGTAGATCTCGTGCTGGGTCGGCGGGCGCTCGAGCAGCTGTGCGTCGAGGCATGCGCTGATGTCGTCGGCCGTCTCCTGTTCCGACCGGCCTGAGATCGCGACCAGCATCTCGTACCCGAGGGGCACTCCGGCGATCGCCGCAGCCTCGAGGAGACCGGCAACGCCGTGGCCCCGGTCTTCAGCGAGTCGCGCGACGCGGATCTGCACGGAGTCACGGACCGTGCGCGGGAGCGAAAGGCCATCGATGGTGGCCGCGGGGTCATCCAGCGCGGTCTTCAGCAGCTCTTCGACATAGAACGGGACGCCCTCGCTCCGCGTGAACACCGCGTGCGCGAGCTCCGCGGTCCCGCGCTCGCCGAGGAGCGCGCGGGTCATGCTGACGACCCCGTCGCGATCGAGCGCCGGGACCGCGAGGCGGGCGAGGCGCCGTTCGCGGTCAAGGTCACCGACGAGCCGGCGGAGCGGATGGGTGGCCCCGACGTCCTCCGGGCGGTAAGTGAACACGATGCAGTAGCCCCCATGCAGGGTGCTCGCCAGGTACATGAGGAGATCGCGCGTCGCGGCATCGGCCTCATGGAGGTCCTCGAGCACCAGCAGCACCGGGCGGAGCGCCACTGCGTCCTCGAACAGCAGGTGGATCGTGCGAAAGAACCGCTCGCGCCGCTCGCTGTCGGCCATGATCGTGTCGCCGACCGGGGCGCCAATGTCCAACTCCGGGAGCAGCCGCCTGAGCTCGCCGACGAGCGTGCCAAGGAGCCGCCGGAGGATGTCCTGGCCGCGTGCTTCGACGAACGGTCGGAGTGCCGCGACGAACGGCTCGTACGGCGTTGCCGCTGAGGCATGCGACCGGCCGCCGAAGACGTAGAAGCCCTCGTCGTGCGCGCGTCGCGCGAGCTCGCGGACGAGCCGGCTCTTCCCCACCCCGGCTTCGCCGGTCAACGCGACAACGCGACCCTCCCCCGCCGCGGCAGCGGCCAGGTGCTCGCTCAGAGCGGCGATGGAGGCGTCGCGCCCAACGAGTTCCGGGCAGACCAGCAAGCCGGTCGCTCCACGGAGCGGCGGCCGGAGGAGCATCGGCGGGATCCGCACGATTGGTCCGAGGGTCCGAACGTTCGTCGCCGCCCCGGTCTCGACCGCGAAGACGTGCACCGATTGGGTGATGCCTTTGAGCTTCCATGGTCCAAGGTCGCGCATCGGCGCGATCGCACCGGTCCGAACGAGGGCTCGGACCGTATCGGTGACCAGGATCCTCCCGGCCTCGGCCTGCTGCGCGAGCCGCGCCGCGACGATGACCGCCGAGCCGACATACCCACCACCCAGCTCGACGGCTTCACCGCTGTTGATGCCGATGCCGATCCGGAGCGGCAGCTCGGGATGCCGCTTGTCGTGCCGCAACGCCCGATCGACGATGCCGAGTGCGCAGCGGATCGCAGCCCCCGGCGACCTGAAGACGACATAGAAGCTGTCACCTTCGGTCTTGATCTCGGCCCCGCGGTGCGCGGCGACCTCGGCCCGGACGAGGGCCCGGTAGGCCCGCAGGAGGCGCGCGGTCGCGGAATCACCCCGCGTCTCGACGAACACCGTGTAGTCACGGAGATCGGCAAAGAGGTACGAGCGGACGACGCCGGCCGGCACGCGGCTATTGTGCGGACTCGCCCAAATCGGCCCTAGGCGGTGAACGCCTCCCACACCGCAAGGGACATCTGCGCGATCGCGCGGTCATCGTCGAGGTTGTCGCGCGGCAGCTCGCGGGCGAAGATCGCGACCGCGTACGGGCCGTTCGGCGCGTAGACGATGCCAACATCGTTCCGCAGGCGCCGGTACGAGCCGGTCTTATGCGCGACCACCGTGCCTTTCGGAAGCAGGCCCGGGATGCGTGTCCCGGTCTGGATCCGCTTCATCAGCTCCAGGATCGTGTCGCAGCCGCTCTCACCCAGGATCGCCCGCGTCTCGATGAGCTCCAAGAGCCGGCACAGGTCGGCCGGGGTCGCCCGGTCCGCCTGCTCGGGGACCATCGACCGGCCGCCGCTCCCCACCGAGAGCCGCAACAGCCGCCGGAGCTCGTCGTAGCCGCCCGGCTGCTGATGGTCCAGATCGACGAGCTCCATGAGCATCTCGCGGATATCGAACGGGATCTTGATGCTGTGGAGTCCGTACCGCGCCATCGTCTCCTCGACCCGCGCCTTCGTGACCCGGTCGAGCAGCAGATCGGTCGCGGTGTTGTCGCTCACCGTCATCATCAGGACGGCGAGGTCCCGGAGGGTCGGCGCGAGACCGGGGTCGAGGTACTGCAGCACGCCCGATCCGGCGACCCGGGTGTCCTCCCGGTAGACGACCCGCTCGGCGAGATCGATCCGGCCGGACTGGGCGTCCTCGTACAGCGTCACCAGGAGCGGCAACTTGATGACCGACGCGGTCGGGAACAGCTCGTCCTCGTGATACGCGAGGTGGCGGCCTGAGCCCAGCTGCGTGGCCGAGACGCCGATGATCCCGCCGGTCGCGGTCGCAAGCGCCTCGATCCGGGCCCCGGCAGCGTCGGTGCTCACGCTTTCGGGGGCTTCACCACGACGCGAAGGCCGAGCTCCTCCAGCAGCTTCGGATCGATCTCCGCAGGCGCATCGAGGAGCGGGTCGTAGCCGGTCTGCGTCTTCGGGAAGGCCTGCACCTCGCGGACGTTCTCGGTGCCGGCGAGGGTCATCACCAGCCGGTCGATCCCGGCGCCCACGCCACCGCTGGGCGGCGCCCCGTACTCCAGCGCGTCGAGCAGCGCCCCGAAGCGGGTCGCCGCCTCTTCTTTGGAGACGCCGAGCTGAGCGAACACGCGCTCCTGGACCACCCGCTGATGGATCCGGACGCTTCCGCCAAAGACCTCCTTTCCGTCGATCACAAAGTCATACTGCTTCGACCGTGCCCGGGCCGGATCGGTGTCTAGCAGCGCCAGGTCGTCGTCGGTGAGCGGGGCGCAGAACGGGTTGTGGGCGAAGGTCCAGCCCCCTTCGGGCGTCCGGTCGACGAGCGGGAACTCGGTGATCCAGACCGCGTAATGCTTCGTCGTGTCCGCGAGGCCGAGCTCCGGGCCGAGCCGCTCGCGCAGGACGCCGAGGGACGCGCTCGCCACCTCGTGGGTGTCCGCGACGGCCAGCAGGAGGTCGCCGTCCCTCGCGCCGGACGCCCGCTGGATCTCCGCGATCTCCTCGGGGGTCAGGAACTTGGCGACCGGCGAGCGCAGCTCGCCCCCATTGAACGCGAACGGCGCGAGCCCCTTCGCGCCCTTCGTCTTGGCGAGCGTCTGCCAGCCGTCGACCTCCTTGCGTGAGGCGTCGGCCTTTCCCGGCAGCACCAGTCCACGGACGACCCCTCCCGCGTCGATCACCGAGCGGAACGCGTTGAAGCTCGTGCCTCGCAGGCCCGCGGCAAGATCGCCGAGCTCGAGGCCGAACCGCAGGTCGGGACGGTCGCTCCCGTAGCGGTCCATCGCGTCCCGGTACGTCAGACGCGGCACGGGCGTGACCGCGAGCGGCTTGCGGCCGAACTTCCGAAAGATCTCCGTGTAGAGGCCCTCGAGCATCGCCATGACATCCTCGGGTTCGACGAAGCTCATTTCGAAGTCCAGCTGGGTGTGCTCATACACGCGGTCCGCCCGAGGATCCTCGTCCCGATAGCAGTGCGCGATCTGGAAATACTTGTCCATCCCGCCGACCATGAGGATCTGCTTGAGCTGCTGCGGCGATTGCGGGAGGGCCCAGAACTTTCCGGGGTAGTAGCGGGATGGCACGACGAAGTCGCGCGACCCGGTCGGGTCCGAGCGGATCATCGTCGGCGTCTCGATCTCCCAGAACTCCCGCTCGATGAGGTAGCCGCGGATGAAGGCGACCACCTCGTGACGGAGCCGCATCAGCTCCTTCGGCCCCTCCCGCCGGAGGTCGATATAGCGGTATTTCCAGCGGAGGTTCTCGTCGACGGCGTTCTCCTCATTCACATAGAACGGCGGCGTCTTCGCCTCGTTCAGCACGGTGACCGAGCCGGCAACGATCTCGATGGCGCCGGTCGATAGCTTGGAGTTCGCCTGTTCCGCCGCGCGGACGGCGACCTCCCCTTCGACCTGGATCACCCATTCGGAGCGCACCGCGCCGAGCGCGTCGTGCGCGGACGCGCCAGCCTTCGCGACGACCTGGGTGATGCCGTAGCGGTCGCGGAGGTCGATGAAGGTGAGTCCGCCGAGGTCGCGCCGGCGGTGGACCCACCCGGCCAACGTGACTCGGCTCCCCGCGTCGGCGGCGCGCAGCTCGCCGCAGGTCTTCGTTCGCAGCACTCGATTAGGCCACTGACTCTGGGGGGGCGGCGAGGTACGGAGTCTCGCCCGCCGCGCCGGGCTCGTCGATCAGGCGCGGGCGCGCTCGCCTCGGAACGTGACGACCGACCTCGGTCACGACCGCTGCAAGCCGAGTGACCCGCTGCTCCTTGGCCACCAGATCGCGGACGATCACCTTCCCGCCGCGCGACTCCTCGGTCCCCCGGATGACGACGACCTTCGCCCCATGCTTCACGGCGCTTTCGAGCTGCTTGTCGAGCGACCGTTTGCTGTAGTCGACGGCCACGCTGAAGCCGGCCTCGCGCAGCGGCGTGGCGAGCTGGGTGCGGTCGGCCCCGTCAGCCGGATCGCCGGACAGGATGTAGACGTCCGCGCCGGTGCCCTGCCCCACTGCGACCCCCTGCTGCGCCAGGGCGAAGTACAGCACGTCGACCCCGCCCGCGACGCCGACGCCCGGCACATCGGGGCCTCCCATCGTGCGGACCAGCCCGTCGTAGCGCCCGCCCGCGGCGACCGCGATCTCGCCCGCCTGGGTGAACGCCGGGTCGGTGAGGATGAATTCGAACACCGTGCGGGTGTAGTAGTCGAAGCCGCGAACGAGTTGCTCGTCGATCTCGAACCGGACCCCGAGGCGCTCGAGGCCCCCGGTCACTTCCGCGAAATGCGCTCGATCGTCGTCGGACACGAGGTCCAAGACGTGCGGCGCGCCCTTGGCGATCTCGCGGTCCGCCCGGTTCTTGCAATCGAAGATCCGAAGGACGTTGGTCTCCAGGCGGTCCCGGCAGTCCTGGTCCAGCGCGTCTCGGTGCTCCGAGAAGTACGCGATGAGGCGCTCCTTCACTGCGGCCCGGGCGGCGCTGCTCCCGATGGTGTTGAGCTTCAGCACGACATCGGTGAGCCCGGTCTCGGCCAGCAGCCCCGCGGTGAACTCGATGATCTCGACATCCGCCGCCGCCTCAGGAGCGCCGAAGTTCTCGAGGCCCCATTGCCAGAACTGACGGAAGCGGAGCTTCTGGGGTCGCTGCCCGCGGAACATGGGCTCCCAGTACGACAGGCGCACCGGCTGCGGCGCACGGTGCAGGCCGTGCTGCAGATAGGCCCGTGCCACCGGCGCGGTGCCCTCCGGCCGGAGTGCCAGGCCAGGCTCGCCGTGCAGAAGAACCTCGTACATCTCCTTGCCCGCCGCGTCGCTGGTGGTGCCGGCTGTGCGGAGGAAGACCTCGCGATCCTCGACCACCGGGGTCCGGAGGCGCGGGTAGCCGTAGCGTTTCGCCCGGGCGAAGAACATCGCCGCCAGGGCATCGAATCCCGCGGCCTCGGCGGGGAGGAGATCCCGCATCCCGCGGGCGGTCTGATACGTGGTCATCGGGCCATCAAGTATGGTCGAAGGAACATTCGCGCGGAGGTAGCACCATGGCCGAGGAGAACGCGACCGTCGAGCTCGAGCGCGGCGGATCGTTCACGATCGCGCTCCATCAGACCAGCGCGCCGAAGACCGTGGCCAACTTCGTCGAGAAGTGCAAGAGCGGCTTCTACGACGGGAAGACCTTCCACCGGGTCGAGGGCTGGGTGGTCCAGGGCGGCGACCCGGACGGCACCGGCCGGGGTGGCGGCACGATGCCGAGCGAGCTGAACAGCCTGAACTTCGCCGTCGGCGCCGTCGGGATCGCCCGCGGGCCGGATATCAAGGTGAACAACGATTCCCAGTGGTTCGTGGTGAAGACCGATGCCTCGTTCCTCGACAACCAGTACACGAACTTCGGGCAGGTCACCAAAGGGATGGACGTCGTGAGTTCGATCAAGATCGGCGACAAGATCAAGTCGGTGACCGTGTCATGAGGTCGGTCGCCGTCCTGGTGATGGCAGCGACGATCGTGCTCGCGGGGGCGTGCGGCGGTACCGGGACGTCGGCGCCGACGCCGAGCCCCTCCGTGCCGGCGACCGTGGCCCGTGCCACCGTCGCACCGCCCCGCACCGCCCCGCCGGCCTGCGCGATCACGCTCTCCACCGCACCGGCGGCGCGAGCGATCATCGAGCTGGAAAAGGGTGGGACGATCACGTTCACCCTCCGCGCGGACAAGGCCCCGAAGACGGTCGCGAACTTCGCGAACGTCGCTCGCTCCGGGTGCTACGACGGCCTCACCTTCCACCGGGTCGTGCCGAACTTCGTCGTCCAGGGCGGCGATCCGCAGGGGAATGGGACCGGCGGCGGCACGCAGCCGGCCGAGTACAACGATCTCCCGTTCGTCAAGGGCGCCGTCGGGATCGCCCGCGGACAGGACAAGGCGATCAACAACGCGTACCAGTTCTATATCTGCATCGGCGAATGCGGCTCCCTCGATGGTCAGTACACGAACTTCGGCCTGGTCACCGCCGGCCAGGCGCTCGCCGACGCGGTGAAGGTCGGCGACAAGATCAAGTCCATCCGCATCGAGTGACGAGCAGAGCGACGACCGCTGTGACGACCGGACTGACGACCCGCGGCACCCTGACCTTGTTCGCTGCGTTCGTCGTCGGGTTCCTGGTCGCCCTCCGCATCGACAGCACCGCGACGCCGCAGGTGCATCTCGCCGTCGGCATCGGTACCTGGGCCTTCCTGCTCGTCGCGCTGGCGCTCCAACCGCGGTCGGTCCGGCTGCAGGTCGCGATCCTGGTGGTCATCGCGACGACCCTCGAGATCGTCGGCTCGATCATCTGGGGCGCGTACCGCTACCGACTCGGGGACCTGCCGCTTTTCGTCCCGGCCGGCCACGGCATCTTCTATCTCGTCGCGCTCCGCACCGCGGCGCTCCCCTGGCTCGAACGGCATCGGCGCGCGATCGTTCTGGCGGTGACCATCGGGGCCACCGGCTACATGGTCTGGGGCCTCCTCCGGCCGCCGCTCCCAGATCTGCTCGGCTTCGTGACCTGGGCGATCTTCGTGCGCTTCATCGCGCGCGGTCGCGCGCCGCTGCTGTACGCGGTGAGCTTTGTCCTCACGATGGCCCTCGAGTTCTACGGCACGTCGCTCGCGGTGTGGACCTGGGCCCCATTGCTACCGGGCCTTTGGCTCCCGGCCGGGAATCCACCCACGGGGGTCGGGGCCGGCTATTGCGCGATGGACGCGCTCAGCCGGCGGGCCGTGGCGACCATCCGCCGTTACCGGCGCACCGCGGCGCGGCCGATCGCCGATCCAGTCGCGGATACAGGGGGGCCGCTCGCCACGGGCTAGCCCAGCGGGTGGCGCCGGCCGAGCACGCGACGGAGGATGAAGACCGCCAGGATGACAAGCGCGCTGCCGATCACCGCCCACAGCGGGTCCCCGACCATGACGCTCGATCCCTTGAGAATGCCCAGGCCCTGGAGCGTGAACGTCGCGCCGGCGAGGAAGAGCACCAGCGCGACGACGGTCGCGCCGATCCTGGAGGCGGGTCTCACGCCTGCACGCCGCCCTTGGTCATCGGCAGCGGGTCGAGGATCCGGCGGAGGTCGGCCTCCGGCATCACCTGTTCTTCGAGGGCAACGTCGATCAGCGGCCGGCGCTCGGCGAGCGCGCGCTTCACCAGCTTCGCCGCGTTCGCGTAGCCGACATGCGGTGCGAGCGCGGTGACGATCAATGATGGGCTCGCGTCGAGAAGCTCCTTCGTCCGGGCCTCGTCGACCCGCAGACCGTCGATGCACCTGGTCCGGAAGGCACGCAGCGCGTTGGCGAGGATCGTGCTCGAGAAGCACAGCGCGAAATTCATGCCCGGCATCATCACATTCAGCTCGAGCTGGCCGGCCTGCGCTCCGAGCATCACCGCGGCGTCGTTCCCGATGACCTGGTAGCAGACCTGGTCGACCATCTCGGCCATCGACGGATTGATCTTGCCGGGCATGATCGACGAGCCGGGCTGGACCGCCGGGAGGATGAGCTCGCCGAAGCCGGTGCGGGGCCCGGAGACCATCAGCCGGATGTCGTTGGCGATGCTCGAGAGCTCGATCGCGGCGGTCCGCATCCCGCTCGAGGTGCGCACGAATGCGGCGGTCGACTGCATCGCCGCGAACAGATCAGCCGCCGGCACGATCGGATCGCCGGTCCATTCCGCTAAATGCCGACAGACGCGCGCCCGATACTCGGGATCGGCGTTCAGGCCGGTGCCGGCGGCGGTCCCGCCGATGCCGAGCTCGCAGAGCTCGGCTCGTGACGCGCGCAGCCGCGACGCGGCCCCGCGCAGGCGGGTCGCGTATCCGCCGAACTCCTGGCCGAACGTGATCGGGACGGCATCCTGCAGATGCGTCCGGCCCGGCTTCACCGAGCCGGCGTAGCGCTCGGCGTGGCCGGCGAAGCTCGCGGCAAGGAGGTCGAGCTCGTCGGCCACCGGGCCGGTGAGGTCGAGAAGTGCCAGCCGGATGGCCGTTGGGGTCACGTCATTGGTCGACTGCGCCATGTTCACGTGGTCGTTCGGATTCACCTTCGCGTACTCGCCCAACCCGCCGGCACCCAACATCTGGTTGGCGCGATTCGCGATGACCTCGTTCGCGTTCATGTTGTGCGATGTCCCGGCGCCAGCCTGGAAGACGTCGACGACGAACTGCTCGTGATGCTTGCCCGCGAGGATCTCATCGCAGACGCCGACGATCGCCTCACAGCGCTCAGCGTCCAGGCGGCCGGACTCCCGATTGGCGAGGGCCGCCGCCTTCTTCACCAAGACCGTTGCGCGGATGAACGCCGGGAACGCGTGCAGTCCGGAGATCGGGAAATTCTCCACCGCGCGGGCGGTCTGAGCGCCATAGAGGGCATCTGCGGGCACGGTGACCTTGCCCAGGGTGTCTCGCTCCCGACGTATCTGCATAGGCCAGTTAGAATAAGTCTTCCAGTGCAGAAGAATCGGCTTTCCTGGATGATCGGCGGCCCCCAGGGAAGCGGCATCAACGCCTCCGCCGAGGTCTTCGCGAAAGCGTGCAGCCGGGCCGGTCTGCGCGTCTACGCGAATATCGAATACCACTCGAACATCATTGGGAAGCACAGCTTCTACCGGGTGCGCGTGGACGAGGACCCGATCCACAGCCACCGCGACAAGGCCGACATCCTGGTCGCTCTCGATCACGAGACCCTCACCGGCGATGGCGATCACCGCCGCTGGCCGACGCATTACGGCCACCTGGGGGACATGGTCGACGGCGGTGGGGTCATCTACGACAGCGCGATCGGTTTCGACCCAGCGACGGCGGACCGAAAGGACCTCCGCTTCGTCCCCGTGCCGTTCATGGAACTCATCAAGAGCGCGCTCGACGAGGTGGGCAAGGGCGATCAGGCCCGCCGGTACGAGGTCATGAAGAACACCGTCGGCCTCGGCGCCTCGCTCGCGCTCTGCGAGTACCCGTTCGACCTCGTCGCCGACGTGATCCTC
>JAYVCA010000170.1:0-4003 GCA_043750135.1 Chloroflexota bacterium
CCGCCGCGATTCGCCACAAGCTGCCGGTGGGCCTCGTCGGCCAGGCCCCGCAGCTGCGTGTCGTCGAGATCGCGGACCGGTAGGAACGGCGAGAGCCGCCGGATGAACAAGAGCTCGGACTTGAAGACGTTCCCGACCCCGGCGAGGGCCCGCTGGTCGAGCAGGGCGACGCCGATCGCCAGATCGGGCCGCGCCCGCAAGCGACGCACTGCCTCCTCGGCATCGAAGGCGTCGGTGATCGCATCCGGGCCGAGCGCGGCAAGATACGGATCGGCCGCCAGATCGCGAGCGCTGCGCAGCTCCAGCGTCGGCGCGTTGAAGCAGGGAGCGACGAATCGATCGGTCTCGATGACGACACGTGCCTGCCGCTCCGGCCGTTGCCAGGGCTCGCCCGGCCGGTAGATGTGCCACGAGCCCTGCATCGCGAGGTGCGAGCGGAGCACCGGGGCGTCCGGCGCGTCGCCGAAGCGGATGAAGAGATGCTTCCCCTTCGCCTCGACCGCGCTCACCGTCCGGCCCACGACCGGCGCTCGCTGCGCGGCGGCGATGACCTGGGGCACATCCGAACGGAAGCCGGACACCGTCCGGCCCGCGAGGGCGCGACCGAGGACCGTCGCCGCGCGATGGATCGTGTCGCCCTCAGGCACCGGGTCGGCGCAGCATTCCCTGTGCGGTGTCAACGAAGCCGTGCTCCCGGAGCGCCGGGCCAAGTCGGGAGTCGCGTGCGGGCGCCCCGTCCACCGTCTCGACGTAGAGGACCTTGCGGCGGCCGGCTCCGACCAGGGCCGCGAGACGCTCGACGATGAGCGCCGGCGCCGGATCGGGTTCGCCGTCCGGGACCACGGCGAAGGTGAGCACCTCCCGCTCGCCCCTCGCGATCCAGGCCGCCAGCGCGCCGTCGACGAGGACGACCGCTGCGCCGGCGGCGCGCATCGGCCGCCGCGCGACATCGCCGCGCTCCGGCCAGGGCAGTGCCGCACCGTACGGATTCGCTGGATCGGCCGCCGCAAGGAGCACCGCCGCCGGTGCGTCCGGTGTCTCCCGGTAGGCCCGGAGCCGCTCGACCGCGACCGGCAGCGCGAACTGCGTCGCGCCGCGACCGGCGACGAAGTACCCGCGGCGAACCCGGCCGGCCTCTTCCATCGCCTTCAGGACCCCATACACCGCGGTGAAGCCGCCCTCGAGCTCTTCGGCGACGACCGCCTCGCGGGTGAGCACCCCGTGCCGCTCGAGCAGCGTGGATACCCGAGCGGAGGCGCGAACCGTCGGCGACACGCTGGAAGCCTCCCCGAGCGCGGACACGAGGGACCAGCGGCCCACCGCGGTCGGCGGGACGTCGGCGACTGCGGCACCGCGCCGTGGTCCGCCGCGCGCGGACGCGGACACGAAACGGCCGGGACGGAGGAACGCGCGAACCGGGGCGAAGGTGTCATTCGTCACCAGGCCGGCCCAGACCAGGTCCCAGAGCGCCTCGAGCACGTCCGGGCCGAAGGCTCCTCCGGTCGCGGCGATGAGCTGCGGGAAGAACGAGGCGCCTCGGGCGGCAAGATGCGCGCGCAGCGCGGCGTGGACCGCGCCGGACGGTGGGTCCGCGAGCGGGCCGGCAAGGAGCGACGCGTGCTCGGTCTGATAGAGGGCGACCTTGCCATCACGCTGCCCCAGACCGCCCGCCCCGACCCAGACGACGCGACCGCTCGCGAGCAGGGCATCGAGATCACGAGGATCGTAGTCGGCGATCCGGGCCCGCAGGACCTGCGTCTCGAGCACCGACGCGGGGATCCGCGCGCCTTCGAGACGCACGGTCGTTTCGAGGAGCGCGGAGCGGTCCCGTCGCTGGGTGTCGAGGCCGTGCCAGGCGAGGGTGAACCGGGCGAAGGCCGCCGGCTCGACCGGCTCGACCTCGTGCCGCAGCTTCGCGAGCGACCTCTGGCGGAGCGTCCGAAGGACGCTCGCATCGCACCATTCGCCGCCGCTTCCGCCGGGCCGGAACGCGCCTTCGACCACCCGGCCGCTCGCCACCAGCGCCGCGAGCGCCGGCCGCGCGGTCGCCTCGCCGATCGCGAGGCGCGCGGCAACGTCTCCGATACGGAATGGGCCATGGGTGCGTGCGTACCGCTGGACGAGATCGAGCACTGGGTCGGCGACGCGCTCGAGGAACGCATCGGGTACGCCCGGCGGCAGCGGTATCCCGATGGTGTCGCGATAGCGCGAGGCGTCCTCCGCGGCGATGTAGTGCTCCTCGCCGCCGAATGAAACGCGGAGGATCCGCCGGTCACGAAGGAGCTCCTCGAGCCACGCCGCCGGATCTTCCGCCGTCCGGGCCCGAAGCTCATCCAACGACAGGTCCCCAAGCCGGAGCAGCAGATCGTGCAGGCCATCGGCGTGACGTGCCGCGCGCTCGGGGGTCAGGTACTGCAGCTGGAGCTCGAGCGCGCCAAGCGCCTCCGGATCGAGGAGCTCGCGCAGCTCGACCTCGCCAAGCAGCTCGCGAAGCTGCGCCGGGTCGACCAGCAGCGCCTGCGCGCGGCGCTCGGCGAGCGGGGCATCACCGTCGTAGATGAAATTCGCGACGTAATTGAACAGGAGCGCTGCCGCGAAGGGTGACGGCTGCCGGGTATCGGCGGTGACGACCCGGATCCGCCGGTCCCGGGTCGCCCGCAACAGGTCGACCAGGGCCGGCATGTCGAACACGTCCTGCAGCACCTCGCGGTAGGTCTCCAGGACGATGGGAAACGACCCGTACTTTGCCGTCGTGTTCAGGAGCTCCGCGGCGCGCTTGCGCTGCATCCAGAGCGGCGCGCGCTGGCCGGGGAAACGGCGCGGCAGGAGGAGCGCGCGCTGCGCGGCCTCCCGGAAATGTGAGGCGAACAGCGCATTCACCGGCGCCCCGAGCGCGGCGCTGTGCGCGCCGCCGGTCGCAAGCTGCCCCATCACCAGGTCCTGGACCTCCTCCGGATCCGGAAGAAGGAGGTCGACCGGCGGAGGCTCGGCCGCCTCAGGGAAGCGCAGCACGATGCCGTCGTCGGTCCACACGATGTCGGTCGCGACGTCGCTCCGTTGCGCGACCTTCGCCGCCATCGCCATCGCGAGCGGCGCATGCACTTTTCCACCGAAGGGGCTCAGGACGCAGACTCGCCAGTCACCGAGCTCATCGATGAATCGTTCGACGACGATCGTGCGATCGTCGGGCACGGCGCCGGTCGCCTCCTCCTGATCGCGCAGATACGCGAGGAGGTTGCGTGCAGCGCCGGCGTCCAGCTTGTGCTGCTCGATGAGCCGCCGCTCCGCGTCGGCCGGAGCAGCCGCACGCAGGGTCCGGCTCAGCGCGCCGATCGCACGACCGAACTCGAGCGGCCGCGCGGCATTCTCGCCGTGCCAGAACGGCATTTTTCCCGGTTGCCCGGGCGCCGGTGAGACGAGCACGCGATCATGCGTGATCTCCTCCACGCGCCAGCTTGACGCCCCAAGCAGGAAGACATCGCCGGGATGCGTCTCGAAGACCATCTCCTCGTCGAGCTCACCGACGCGGCCCTGACCCTTCGGCGCTCCGAGGATGAAGACCCCGTAGAGGCCGCGGTCAGGGATCGTGCCGCCGTTGGTGATCGCGACGCGCTTGCTGCCCTCCCGCGGACGCAGGGTCCCGAGGGTCCGATCCCACACGATGCGCGGTCGCAGCTCCATGAAGTCATCGCTCGGATAGCGGCCGGAAAGCATGTCGAGGACCGACTCGAGCACGCTGCGCGGCAGCTCCGCGAACGGCGCGGACCGCCGCACCAACCGCTCGAGCTCGTCCACGGACAGATCGTCGACCGCCACCATCGCGACGATCTGCTGCGCGAGGACGTCGAGAGGATTCCGCGGGTAGCGCAGCTCCTCGACCGCGCCGGCGAGCATCCGCTCGGTCAGCGCAGCGCAGGCAAGCAGGTCCCCCCGGTACTTCGGCAGGATCACTCCGGTGCTCGGCGTGTCGATCGTGTGCCCGGCTCGGCCGATCCGCTGGATC
>JAYVCA010000171.1:0-4020 GCA_043750135.1 Chloroflexota bacterium
CGTGATGCGGAACAGCACCTTTCCGGCGTTGAGGCTCGACTGGTCCAGGCTGATGGCGTTGTCGGAGAGCTTGACCGCGACCGACCCGCCGGATCGAGCGCCTGTCGTACCGGCACCGCCGCACGCGGCGAGGAGCACGACAGCCGTCAAGGGGATCGTGAGAAGCCGTTTCATGTCCGGTACCTCCACCGACCCGCTCCTGATGAGCGTCACCGGCAGGAGCACCGTAGGAATGCGGCGGTGGCGGCACTAGTGCCGTTCAGCCCCTCTTCCGACCCTCTTCCGACGACGTTGGAGGCCTCCGGTTCCGTATCGCGGAAAACGGCGGGGGGGGTGGTCGGCCAGAGCGAACCTTGGACCTGGACGGGTTGAATGAGCGAGCGCGCGTCCTCACGCACCGGCGTGAGCGAGGGCTGGCTGCGGATCGGTCGAGGCGCCGCGGGCACGATTGAGGAGCCCGCCGGCGAGCAGAATCGCGATCTGGCGCGCGCTCAGCTGGTGGCGTAGCCCCATCGGTCGAGCCAGCCGCGCGACGTTCAGCTGGAGCTGCGCCGACCCGGAGACCAGCGCACCCGCGATGTCCTCGATCGCGAGCGTGTCGCCCTCCTCGAGCACCTCGAGATCGCGCGGATCATCGAATGTCAATGGAACGATCCCGAAGTTCACCAAGTTGGCCGCGTGGATGCGGGCGAACGACTCCGCGATGACCGCCTGGACGCCGAGGTAGCGGAGCACCATGGCGGCGTGCTCGCGCGAGCTGCCCTGGCCATAATTTCGCCCTGCCACGATGAACGAGCCCGGCGTCGCCGCGGCACGGGTGGCGAACGTTGGGTCGAGGCGCTTGAACGCGAAGCGGGCCAACACCGGGATGTTGGAGCGCAGCGGCAGGATCTCCGCACCGGCCGGCAGGATGTCGTCGGTCGAGACATCGTCGCCGAGCTTCTTCAGAACGGGACCGGCGAGCGTTGCCGGAAGCGGAGCGAAGGTCGGGAGCGGCGCGATGTTCGGACCGCGAAGGATCGCGACCATGCCGCTCGGTGCCGGCGCGAGGATCTGAGAGTCGTCGATGTGGTACGCGGCGGGGATCGCGCGTACCTCGGGGATCCGCTGGAGCGTGCGCGGATCGCTGATCCGACCGGTGAGGGCGCTTGCCGCGCAGACCTCCGGGCTGGCGAGGTACACCTCGGCGTCGGCGGTCCCGGAGCGGCCGCGGAAGTTGCGATTGAAGGAGCGGAGCGATGCCGAGCCGGTGGCTGGCGCTTGGCCCATCCCGATGCACGGACCGCAGGCCGACTCGAGGATCCGGGCCCCCGCCCGTACGAACGTCTCGATCACGCCTTCGCGCTCGGCCATCAAGAACGCCTGACGCGATCCGGGACTCACCACGAGCGACACGCTTGGGTCGATGGAGTGACCCTCCAGGATCTTCGCCGCGATCAGGAGATCACGGTAGCTCGAGTTCGTACAGGAGCCGATCGCGACCTGCTGGATCGGGGTGCCCACAACGGTGCTGATCGGGACGACGTGATCGGGCGCATGCGGCAACGCGACCAATGGTCCAAGTGAAGTCAGATCGAGCATCAGCTCCTCGGCGTACGAGGCCCCGGGGTCGGCGACGAGCCGGCGCCAAGCGGGCTCGCGGCTCTGGGCCTGGAGGTATCGAAGAGTCTGGTCGTCGCTGGGGAAGATCGATGTCGTCGCGCCGAGCTCAGCACCCATGTTGGTGATGGTGGCGCGTTCCGGCACCGACAGACCTTCGACGCCGGGACCGATGTACTCAAAGATCCGGCCGCGACCGCCACGGACGGTCAGCCGCCTGAGCAGCTCCAGGATGATGTCTTTGGCTGACACCATCGGCGCGAGTGCGCCGTGCAGGCGGACACCGACGACCATCGGCATCTCCACGACGAATGGCTCTCCCGCCATGGCCATCGCGATGTCGAGGCCGCCCGCGCCGATCGCGAGCATTCCCATTCCGCCCGCGGTCGGGGTGTGTGAGTCGCTGCCAAGCAGCGTCTTGCCCGGAGCGGCGAAGCGCTCCAGATGCACCTGGTGGCAGATGCCGTTGCCAGGACGAGAGAAGTGCGCGCCGAATTTCGCGGCCGCGGTCTGCAGGAATCGGTGGTCATCCGCGTTCTCGAAGCCGGTCTGCAGCATGTTGTGGTCGACGTAGGAGACCGCGAGCTCGTTGCGCACCCGCTCAAGGCCCAGTGCCTCGAATTGCAGATACGCCAATGTTCCGGTCGCGTCCTGGGTCAGCGTGTGATCGATGCGGATCGCGATCTCACTCCCCGCAGTGAGCTCACCCCCGACGAGATGTTCGCGAAGGATCGACTCGGTGACCGATCCGGACATCAGGACGCGGGCTTGTCGAGCTTGATGAGCTCATCGCGCGAGCGCTCAAGCTCCCGGAGCCCGCGGATGAGTCCGGTGAGTGCGGCGAGCGTGACGATCGGCACCGCGATCGCGACAACGAGCGTGAGGACTTCAGCGGTCATCGAATTCACCCCCTTGCGGCGACGTGGTCTCGGCCGCGTGCATCAGAACGCGCGCGGCAAGAAAGCCGGCAGCCGTCGCGAGCAGCAGCGCGAAAATGACGACCGTCGTGAGCACGACTCCCAGCTCCATGCTTCGCATCTTCGGCTCGACGCGGGGAAGTCAATAGGGCCAAAGGTCCCCTGATGGCGGTGCGGAGAGGCCCGGAGGGGGTCTGGGGATCGCGAGAGGGGGCCGGAGGCGCCACGACGGCCTCCCGCCGGACCAGGGTCCGGCCGCCACTACCCCACTGGGTCGAGCTCTTGGAAGAACTGGACCGCGCTGTGGATGGCACCGGTCGCGTCCCGCAGGGGCGCGGCGCTCGACAACACGACCACCATGACACCGTCAGGCCCCCGGACGCGGAGTCGTTCGGCGCGGACCGTCTCGCCACGAAGCGCCCGCACGATCGGAAGATCGTCGACGGCGAATGGCCGGCCGTCCTCATGGGTCGGCTGTAGCTGCACGACGGCGCTCGCCACGTCGGGAGCCTGTCCGGCCTCGCCGATGATCTGAAGCCGGGCCCGATTCCCGCTGATGACCGTTCCGTCGCGGCCGTAAATGACGACTCCGACCGGTATGACGTCGAGCAGCTGAGCGAGCTGGCGCCGTTCGGCCTCGGCTTGTGCTCGGAGCTCCTCGGTCTGGCGAAGGAGCTCTTTCTGAAGGCCGCGAGCGGCGACCTCATCGGTGATGTCGATGGCGTTCGCGAGGACACCGCTGATCTTGTCGTCCTCGCGCCACGGCGCGAGCGAGAAGCGGAAGACCCGGTCGAGGCGGGCGCCGTTCGCCGTTTTGAGGACCAGGTGAGCCTCGTGGGCCACGAAGCTTTCGCCGGTCCGATAGACGCCGTCGTACAGCTCGACGTAGCCCTGACCGGCGACATCCGGGCGACCATCTCGGAGGGTCTGGCCGATCAGGTCCGATCGGAAGCCCGACGAATTCGCCAGCGCAGCCCGGTTGAGGTACTCGTACACGTGATCGGGTCCGCGGGTCAGCACCACCAGTCCTGGGGCGTCGTCGAACAACTCGCGGAGGAACTTGACGCGATCGCTCATCGTGGCTGCCATCGGGCTCGGATTCTACGGACCGCCCTCACGCGCGGCTGTGCACCGCCGGGCACACCACAAGCACGAGGGTGATGTGCCCGCATACCCGGCGGGCTCGACAACGGCGGACCCCTCGTCCGCCCGGCGACTGTGGAGATGGGGGAGGGTCGAACTCCCCGTCCAAGGCCATTGACCGCACTGCGTCTACGAGCGTGGCCAGCACTTTCGAATCTCGCGGATCCGAGCGCCTGCCGGCGGGCTCGCGGATCGCGCCAGGCCGGCAATCTTTGGGTGACTCACCAGCCAGTCGGCCACCCGCACCTCCGCGAATGACGCTCTTCCCGGCCCGCGGAGGGGAGACCGGGAGAACGCTCACTGACTAGGCAGCGAGAGCGTAAGAGTTGTTGCCAGTTATCTGGCTGCCGTTCGGATTATC
>JAYVCA010000172.1:0-6958 GCA_043750135.1 Chloroflexota bacterium
CAACCGCTTTGCCGTGGCCGAGGGGTTGGAAAAGATCGGCCGGCTCATTACCGGCGCGGCGGCCATCATGGTCGGCGTCTTCCTTGCGTTCGCCCTTGCTGACGTCGTGATCATCAAGGCGATTGGCCTGGGCATGGCGATCGCCGTCGCGATCGACGCGACGCTCGTGCGCGCGCTCGTGGTCCCCGCGACGATGCGACTCCTTGGCGACCTGAACTGGTGGGCGCCGCGGCCGCTCGCGCGGCTGTACCGGCGGCTGGGCCTTGGGGAGGCCGCGGCGCCGCGCGCTCGGGTCGCCGTGGGGGCGACCGAAGCGGACTAGGTGCCGATGGGGCGCGCCGCGGCGTAGGCGCTGTATCCGCCTTCGAAGACCCGCAGCCGACCGTCTTCGATGGCAAAGATCCGATCGACGATCCGATCGAGGAAATAGCGATCGTGGGACACCACGATGACCGTGCCGGAGAACTCGTCGAGCGACGCCTCGAGCACCTCGGCCGAGGCGATATCGAGATTGTTCGTCGGCTCGTCGAGGAGCAGACAGTTCGCGCCGGAGAGCATCAGCCGCGCGAGCTGGACTCGGCTCTTCTCCCCGCCGGACAGCGTGCTGATCGGATTCTGCGCGGCGGCATAGGGGATGAGGAACTTCAGCAGCTTCGCCACGGCCTCGCCTTCGGTCATCGGACGCGCGTCGCGCAGCGCTTCGATCGGCGTCCAGCGCTGTTCGAGCGTCTCGTGATGCTGCGCGTAGCGGCCAAGCTCGATGCTCGGTCCCACCCACACGCTTCCAGCGTCAGGAGCCCGCTCTCCGTGGATGAGGCCGAGCAGCACGGTCTTGCCCGCGCCGTTCGGCCCGACGATCCCGACCCGCTCGCCGTTCTGCACGGTCGCGGCGATCTCACGCAGGATCGCGCGGCCGTCGATCGCGAGCGACACCTGCCTGAGGTCGACGGCGATCGCGCCGCCGCGCAGCCGAGGCTTGAACGCGAGGGCCATGCGCCGGCGCTCGAGCACCGGACGCTCGACCTTGTCCATCCGGTCGATCTGCCGCTGCTTGTTCCGGGCCTGCTTGATGTGCCGCTCGTCGACGACCAGGCGCGCCCACAACTCGAACCGCTTCACCGCGGCCTCAAGCCGTGCGATCTCCTTCTGTTGCGAGGAGTAGTCCTGCTGCTGGCGGCGGAGCGCGATTTCCTTCTGCGTGACGTAGGCGGAGTAGTTCCCGTCCCAGATCCGGAGGCGCGCGCCGGTCCCGTGGCCGGCGCCCGGCTCGAGCTCGGCAATGTGATCGACGGTGTCGTCGAGCAGGTAGCGGTCGTGCGACACGATGATCAGCGCACCGGCGAAGCGCCCGAGCACCTCCTCGAGGACCTGTTTGTGCCGGAGGTCGAGATGGTTGTCCGGCTCGTCGAGGAGCAACAGGTCGGGGTCCGCGATAAGACAACCGGCAAGGCCGACGAGCTTGCGCTCTCCGCCAGACAGGGTCGCCTGCGGACGGTCCCACTGCGCCCGCGGCAGACCGAGGTCGCGGAGCAGCCCTTCGGCTCGATTCCGCAGGCGCGGTCCACCCGCCTGCTCGAACCGATGCAGGAGATCATCCTGCTCGGCGAGGATCCCCTCGAGCAGCTCCAGGTCGCCGCTGACCGCGGGGTCGGCGAGCCGCCGCCCGACCTGGGCCAGGCCCTCCTCGATCGCGGTGAGGTCGGGCCGCGCGGCAAGCAGCTCCTCCAGCACGGTGCGGTCCGCGCGCGGGGCCTGCTCCTGCTCCAGATACGCGATGCGCAGGCCGCGCGACCGGGTCACCGTCCCCGCATCCGGGGGCTCGACCCCGGCGATCGTGCGCAGGAGGGTCGATTTACCCGTGCCATTCGCGCCGATGAGTCCGATCCGGGCTCCGTCGGCGACGGCCCAGCTCATTTCGGCGAAGATCCTCCGGTCGCCGTGGGCGCGGGTCACGCCGGCGAGGTCGACGAGGATCATTGCGCCATTTGACACCTATCCGGGGGCACGATGGAATGGACCCTTAATGGCCGCGATCGACACCCCGCTCCCGCTCGTCCGACCGCGATACACGGGCATCCGCGAATGGGTCGCCACCGTGGATCACAAGAAGATCGGGATCATGTACCTGTACACGACCTTCTTCTTCTTCATCGCCGGCGGGCTCATGGCGCTTCTTGTCCGCACCCAGCTCGCGACCCCGGATGGGAAGATCATGGACGCGGCGCAGTACAACAGCGCGTTCACGATGCACGGGACGACGATGATCTTCCTGTTCGTCGTGCCGGTCTGGACCGGCTTCGCGAACTACATGATCCCGCTCCAGATCGGCGCCCGAGACATGGCCTTCCCCAAGCTGAACGCGCTGTCGCTCTGGCTGCTCATCGCCGGCGGGATCATCTTGTACTTCAGCCTCCTTGTCGGCCCGCCCTCGTCGGGTTGGACCTCCTACGTGCCGCTCTCGACCAAGCAGTTCTCGCCCAGTCACGGCCAGGACCTCTGGCTCATCAGCCTCACCGTTCTGGGCTTCTCGTCCATCTTTGGCGCGCTGAACATGATCGTGACGATCTTCGCGCTGCGCGCGCCGGGAATGACATTCAGCCGGATCACGCTGTTCACCTGGAGCGTGCTGGTGACGAGCTTCCTGCTCGTCCTCGCGATGCCGTTCCTCACGGTTGCCGGCGTCCTGCTGCTCTTCGACCGGCTCGCCGGGATGAGCTTCTTCGTCACCTCGGAGGGCGCGGACCCGCTGCTCTGGCAGTTCTTGTTCTGGTTCTTCGGCCACCCCGAGGTCTACATCATGATCCTGCCCGGCTTTGGGGTGGTGAGCGAAGTGCTTCCGGTGTTCTCGCGGAAGCCGATCTTCGGCTACAAGATGATCGCCTACTCGAGCGTCGCGATCGGTTTCCTGTCCTTCTCGGTGTTCGTGCACCACATGTTCGTCGCCGGCGTCGACGAGACGCTGCAGATCTTCTTCATGCTTTCGACCATGCTCATCGCCGTCCCGACGGGGGTGAAGATCTTTAGCTGGCTTGGCACGATCTGGCACGGCTCGCTCCGCTTCAAGACGCCGATGCTCTTCGCCCTCGGCTTCATCGCGACGTTCACCATCGGCGGCATCTCCGGCGTGTTCCTGGGCTCGGTGCCGGAGGACATCCAGCTTTCGGACACCTATTACGTCGTCGCGCACATCCACTACGTCCTCTTCGGGGGCGCGGTGATGACCGTGTTCGCCGCGATGTATTACTGGATCCCGAAGATGAGCGGCAAGATGCTCTCCGAGAAGCTCGGGCAGCTGAACTTCCTGGTCATCTTCGTCGGCCTGAACCTCACGTTCTTCCCGCAGCATCAGCTCGGTCTCGAGGGGATGCCTCGCCGGATCTCGCACTACCCGCAGTCGCCGGAGTGGGGCAGCTTGAACTTCATCTCGACCATCGGGAGCTACCTCATCGCCCTGGGGGTGCTCCTGTTCCTCATCAACTGGTTCAACAGCATCGCGCTGGGCCACGGCAAGCCGGCCGGCGATGACCCGTGGGAGGGCGACACCCTCGAGTGGGCGACCACCTCGCCGCCGCCGGCCTACAACTTCGCCCGCATCCCGGTGGTCCACAGCGCCCGGCCGCTGAAAGAGGACGCGCACCCCGCGTCGCCATGACCCCGTCCAGCGGCTACCGGCGCCTGGTCTACCTCACGCTCTTCGCGATGCTCCCCGTGGCCTTCTGGGGCGGCGTCGTTCGCGTCACCGGCTCGGGACTTGGCTGCCCCGACTGGCCCCTCTGTCACGGCCAGTTCCTCCCGTCGCTCGACACGGCCACCCAGATCGAATGGACCCACCGCTTCCTCGGCATCGTCGCCGGCCTCTCGCTCGCCGGGGTCGCGCTCTGGACGCTCCTGCGGTACCGCGCCGATCGCCGCGCCGTCGGCTTCGTGGCCGTCGCGGTCGTCCTCTACTTCGTTCAGGCCATCCTCGGCGCGATCACGGTCATCCTCGAGCTGCCGGAGACCTGGGTGACGGTGCATCTGGCGAATGCTGAGGCGCTCCTCGCGGTGCTCACGACCTACGCGATCGTGCTTCGCTGGCCGATGACCGGCGCAGCCGTCGCCAAGCCCACGGCCTTCACCTGGGTCGCCGTCGCGGCGGCCGCCGGCACGTTCGTGCTCCTGCTCTCCGGAGCGTACGTCCGCGGCGAGGGGGCGACGGCCGCCTGCACGGCCTGGCCGCTCTGCTCGCCCGATGCGGCCATCCCGATGCGTGGCGCCGCGGCGATCCACATGCTGCATCGCTACGTCGCCGCGGGAGTCGGTGTGCTCGTGGCCTTCGCGGTCGTGGGTGCCTGGCGCCGCCGCCGTGAGGTGCCGGGAATCGGCGCCGCCGCCATCGTCACCGGCGTTCTCTTCGTCGCGCAGGTCGTCATTGGCGCGCTGAACCCGCTCACCGGATTCTCGGCAGTGCCCCTTGGGGCGCACCCGGCGGTCGCGACCGCGCTCTGGTGCGCCACCGTGGCGCTCGCGGTCTTTGCCTGGCGGCCGGTGAGCACCGAGGCAACGACCACCGTCCGCGACGTCATCGCGCTCACCAAGCCGGCGATCATGTCCTTGCTGCTGGTGACCGCCCTTGGCGGGATGTTCCTGGCCGCGGGCGGAGTGCCCCCGTTCCATCTGGTCGTCGCGACGATGATCGGCGGCGCGTTCGCGAGCGGCGGTGCCTCGGCGTTGAATCATTACTTCGATCGAGATCTCGACGAGCTGATGCGCCGCACCCGTAAGCGGCCGCTCCCGGGCCATCGAGTCTCCGGACGGCTCGCGATCGCGGTCGGCCTGGTGCTGAACGTGCTTGCGTTCGCGGTCCTGGCCCTTGTGGCGAACGTCGTCGCCGCCTCGCTCGCGATCGCGGGCACGCTCTTCTACGTGTTCATCTACACGCTCTGGCTCAAGCGCACGACGGTCCAGAACATCGTCATCGGGGGCGCCGCGGGAGCGATCCCGCCGCTCGTCGGCTGGGCCGCGGTGACCGGGTCGCTCGATCTGCCGGCCTGGTACCTCTTCGCGATCGTGTTCTTCTGGACGCCGGCGCATTTCTGGGCGCTGGCCATCCTCATCCACGACGATTACGACCGCGCCGGTGTCCCGATGCTGCCGGTGGTGCACGGTGACCGCGCCGCCGAGTGGGGGATCCTCGTGTACGCCGCGGCGCTCGTGCCGCTTTCGATGCTGTTGTTCCTGACCCGCTACGTCGGGCTGCTCTACCTCGCGGTCGCGCTCATCCTTGGTGGGCTCTTCGTCGCGTATGCGATCCGCCTCGTTCGGAGCGCCGAGGCGCGGCGGCGCGCGATGGCCAAGAGCGTGTACCTCTATTCGCTGCTCTACCTCGCGCTCCTGTTCGTGGCGATCATGGTGGACACGACCCTACGGCTCTAGTCACGGTCATCGCGGGGCTGCTCTATGCGCGGGGCTTCCGCGCGCTGCGCCAGCAGCTCCCCGTGTGGCGCGCGATCTCCTTCTTCTTTGGGCTCGCGGCGATCCTCATCGCCCTGGTCTCGCCGATCGACGCCCTGGCCGACGAGCTGTTCAGCGTGCACATGGTCCAGCACATGCTTCTCATGGTCGTGGCTGCACCGCTCCTACAGCTGGGCGCACCGGTCCGGCCCCTGCTTCTGGGCCTGCCGCGCTCGGTCCGCC
The DNA here is from genome assembly GCA_043750135.1 of Chloroflexota bacterium. Lineage (GTDB taxonomy): Bacteria > Chloroflexota > Limnocylindria > P2-11E > P2-11E > UBA4735. The sequence goes on from JAYVCA010000172.1 coordinate 5,677, forward strand.
GGATCGTCGTGCGTCCGCTCACCGGCGCGGCCGGGGTCAGGCTCGCGTTCCACGGCCTGCGGCTGCCGCTCATCGCCGCCGCGCTTTACGTTGGTGGCCTCTACGTGTGGCACATCCCGCGGATCTACGACGCCGCGGTCGAGAGTCCGGCGCTCCATGTGACCGAGCACCTCTGGTATCTCGTCGCGGCCCTGCTGTTCTGGAGCGTGGTCATCGACCCGGTGCCTCTCCGCGCGACATTGCCGTATGCCGCGCGGATCCCGTTCCTCCTCCTGGTCGGCGCGGCCCAGAACACGATCCTTGGCGGCCTCCTCGCGTTCTCGACCCGGCTCTTCTATCCTCACTACATTGGCCGGTCCGCCGCCTATGGCCTCGAGTCGGTCAGCGATCAGCGCCTCGGCGGCGCGATCATGTGGGTGCCCGGAGATCTCATCTTCCTCGCCGCCGCGAGCTTGGCGTTCTTCCACTGGATCGCGTCGGAAGAGAAGGACCAACGTCTGAGGGAACGGAGTTCATGAGGTATTCGACCGGCCGCCTGGTCGCGATCCTGGTCGGCGCCCTCGTCATCGCGAGCGCCTGCGCGAGCACGGCGAGCGAGCCAGCGGAGCAGCCCACGCTGTCGGTCGAGCTCACCGACTTTGCGGTCACTGCGGTTCCGGGCACCGTGAAGGCGGGACGCGTCGTGTTCGCCATCCGCAACCGCGCCGCGATGGCCCACGAGCTCACCGTGATCCGCACCGACCTGGCACCGAACGCCTTGCCGATCGATGGCGGGAAGGCGACGACGGACGGGAAGGCCGGTGGCGTGGCGAACATCTCCGCCGGTGTCTCGCGGACGCTCGCGCTCGAGCTCCCTGCGGGTCGGTACGTCCTGATCTGCAACGTCCCCGGCCACTATCAGCTGGGGATGCGGACCGCCCTCACGGTGGAGTGACGCGAGGCTGCACCGGGAGCGCGGCGATCGCCGCTCCGGCTACTGCTTCCCGTCGAGGGTGAGGAGGAACTTCGTGATCGCGGTGACCGTCGCGGCATCGAGGCCAAGGTCGGGCATCTTCGTGCCGGGCTTCACGGCGGACGGCTTGGCGATCCACTTCTCGAGGTTCTCCTGGTTCACCGGCTTCAGTACTCCGGCGATCGTGCGTGGATTCGTCGTGCGCGCGATGTCCGTCAGGTCCGGTCCGACCTTGCCGCCCGAGAGTCCCTTCACCGTGTGGCAGCCGGCGCAGGCGAGCGAGGTGTAGAGCTCCTTGCCCTGCTTGACCGACGGGTCATTGAACAGGTT
>JAYVCA010000173.1:0-5609 GCA_043750135.1 Chloroflexota bacterium
GCGGCATGGATCGCCTTCGACAGGACCGTGCGGAGCGAGCCCTTCTCGAGCTGATAGATCGCCGCGGCGCTCGTGCCGCCCGGGGAGGTCACCATGTTCCGCAGCTCGGCGAGGTGCCGGCCGCTCTGCCGCGCGAACAACGCCGAGCCTTCGACGGTGCGGAGGACCAGCTCCTCGGCGACCCGCCGGGAGAACCCCAGATGCACGCCCGCGTCGACCATCGCCTCCATGAGCAGGAACACGTAGGTCGGACCGGTCCCCGAGAGGGCGGTCGCCATGTCCACGTGGCTCTCGTCCTCCACCGGGATCTGCTCGCCGAGGGCCTCGAGGAGCGATTTCGTCGTCGCGCGCTGCTCGGCGGTCACCGCCGGCGCGGCGTACCAGGCGGTCACGCCCATCCCGACCTGCGCCGGGGTGTTCGGCATCGCGCGGACCACCGCGGCGTGGCCGAGGCCGGCGGTGAGGGCGTGCATCGTCGCGCCGGCGACGATCGACAGGACCAGCTGATCGGGGCGGAGCGCCCCGCGGAGCTCGCGCATCACCGAGGGGAGGACCTGCGGCTTCACCGAGAGCACCACGACGGACGCATCCGCCGCGGCCGAGGCGTTCTCCGCGAACGCGCGGACGCCGAAGCGCTTCGCGAGCTCGTCGCGTCGCTCGGCCCGCGGCCCGGTGACCGCGATGCGCGCCGCTGGCACGATGCCCTTGTCGAGCAGCCCTCGGATCATCGCCTCGCCCATGACTCCGCCGCCGATGAATGTGAGTTGTGTGTCCGATCCCATGACTTACAGCTCCTTCGCGAACTCGACGGTCTTCTCGCGCCGGTATCCGACCCGTTCCCAGAACGCCATCGCCCAGGTGTTCTCCTCCCAGACGAGCAGGTTGAGCTTGGGGCATCCGCGTTCGCGGAGGCGCGCCTCGATCAAGGCGACCAGCTCACGCCCGATGCCACGTCGCCGCTCGTCCGGATGGACCGCGACGTGATAGAGCCAGCCCCGGCGGCCGTCCCAGCCGGCGAGGGCGGAGGCCACAAGGTGCCCGTGCTCCTCGCCGAGGACGAAGAGCTCGGGGTCCCGGGCACTGAACGCCGCCAGCGACCGGTCATCGTCGCCGGGCCGGATCGCGACGCCACAGGCCAGCCAGAACGTGCGGAGGCGATCGCCGTCGCCGTCGCGGTACGGGCGGATCTCCATCAGCGCGAGCCTATTCCAGAGCAAGACGAGAGCGGGCGGCATACTGCGAGGGATGCGCATCGGCCGCTACGAGATCGAGATCTTCACCGACGGGACGTTCAAGCTCGACGGTGGGTCGATGTTCGGGGTCGTCCCGAAGGTCCTCTGGAGCCGGGAAAAGCCGGCCGACGAGCTGAACCGGGTCGAGATGGACATGAACTGCCTGCTCATCCGCGATCCCGATGGGCACGTCGTCGTCGTCGAGACCGGGGCGGGGACCAAGCTCAGCGACAAGCAGCGCGGGATGTTCGGGATCGAACGCCCGCCGGCACTCCTCGGCGAGCTCTCCCGCCGCGGGGTGCGGCCGGAGGATGTCACGCTCGTGGTGAACACGCACCTGCACTTCGACCACTCTGGCGGGAACACCCGACGCGACGGCGACGCGCTCGTCGCGACGTTCCCGCGCGCGTCGTACGTCTTCCAAAGGCTGGAGTGGCTGGACGCGATGGCCGCGAACGAGCGGACCCGCGGCTCCTACTACCCCGACGACTTCGCGCCGCTCGAGGCGACCGGCAAGGTCGAGCTCATTGATGAGGCGGTCGAGCTGCTCCCCGGCCTGCGCCTGGACCGGGTCCAGGGCCATACCCGCGGAACTCAGACCGTCCGGGTGACCGACGGCAAGCGGACCGTCTTCTTCTCGTCCGACTTCCTGCCCGACCGTCATCACCTGCCGCTGCCCTGGATCCCGGCGTTCGACCTCTACCCGCTCGACACGCTCGAGGCCAAGCGCACGATCCTGGCGCGCGCCGTCGAGGAGGACTGGATCGTCGGCTTCACCCACGATCTCCCGCGCTTCGGGCGCGTCACCAGCGTGGACGGGAAGCACCGCTTCACCGAGCTTCCCGAGGACGAGGCCTGACCCTGCCGGTCGATCGCGCCTCGACGCTCATCGTCGGTGGCGGGATCGTCGGGGTCGCGGCGGCGTTCTTCCTCGCCGATCGGGGCGAGGAGGGCGTGGTGGTCGTCGAGCAGCACACCCTTGGAAGCGGCACGACCCACGGCGGCCTGGGGGGCATCCGCCATCAGTTCACCGACGAGCTGGACGTGCGGCTCTCGCAGCTGGCGACCGCGTTCTGGCGCGACTTCGCCGCGCTCACCAGCGGCGCCCACGACTTCCAGCAGCGCGGCTACCTGTTCATCGCCGAGAGCGCCGACGGGATCGCCGCGCTGCGCCAGCCGCTCCTGCTCTACGAACGGCTCGGTCTGGCGGTCGAGATGGTCGGCCCGCAGGAGATCGCGCGGACCGTCCCGGGCATCCGGACCGACGATCTGAAAGGGGGCCGGATCTGCCGCGCCGACGGGTACGGCGATCCACTCGACGCGCTCGCCGGCTTCGCCGCCGCCGCGGCGCTGGAGGGCGTCCGCTTCCTCGAGCACACCGCGGCGACGGCGCTTCTGATGGAGGATGGCGCGGTCCGCGGCATCCGCACCGCCGACGGCGAGCTGCGCGCCGACCGCGTGCTCCTGGCGACCGGCGTCTGGACCGCGGCGCTCGCCAAGACGGCCGGCGTGCACGTGCCGATCTGGCCATACCAGCGCTCGATCCTCGAGGCCGCCGGGCCGTTCGCAACTCTCGCGCGGATCCCGCTGGTGGTGGAGTGGGAGTCGGGCTTCCACTTCCGCCCGTACGCCAAGCGCGGCGGCGCGGCCCAGCGCTTCGCGATGCCCAACCTCACCGCCGACGGCGGCGTGGAGAAGGGGCCGGCGGCGGCGCCGGCGTCGTTCGACCCGCCGGCGTCCGCGCCGGCGGAGGTCCCCGCGGCGCTCGAGCCGTGGGTCCGCGCGCGTGCGGCCTGGCGGATGGCGCCGTTCGCCGATCTGGCGATCACCGGACGCTGGTCCTGCAACTACGAGATGACCCCCGACGACCACCCGATCGTCGGCGCGGTCCCCGGGACGCCCGGCCTTTATATCGCGGCGGGGTTCTCCGGCCACGGGTTCATGCACGCGCCGGCGACCGCGCAGCTGGTCGTCGAGGAGCTGCTCGACGGGAGGGCGACGACGCTCGACATCGCCGACCTGTCGATCGAGCGCTTCCGGAGCGGCCGGCGCCCGTTCACCGCGACGGTCCTGTGATCGTCCGGCGCCTCGGCGGGCCGGACGGCGCGCGCGAGGCGACCGGGGCCGCGGTGATCATCGACGTGTTCCGCGCGTTCACCACTGCGGCGTTCGCGATCGCCGCGGGCGCACGCGAGATCATCCTCGTCGCCGACCACGAGCAGGCTCTCGCGCTCAAGGCGGCCGACCCGACGCTGTTCCTCACCGGGGAGATCGGCGGCCGGCCGATCCCGGGATTCGACCTCGGGAACTCACCATCGCGGATGGAGGGCCTCGATCTGAGTGGCCGCCGGGTCGTCCAGCGGACCAGCTCGGGCACCCAAGGCGTCGTCGCCGCGGCGGGGGCGAGCGAGATCGTTCTGGGGAGTCTCGTCATCGCGGGCGCGACCGCGCGCTACCTGCACGATCGCGAGCTCGTGTCGCTCGTAGCGACCGACATCGTGCGTCCCGATGCCCGCGAGGATGAGATCTGCGCCGCGTACCTCGAGGCGCTCCTCCTCGGACAGCCGCCCACATCGGCCAGGGTCGCGCTCACCGGCGATGCGGAGGGCTGGCCGGACTGGTTCCCGCGGCGCGACGCCGAGCTCGCCTGCGAGCTCGACCGGTTCGCCTTCGCGCTCCCGGTGATGCGGGTGGATGGCCTACTCATCGCCCGTCCAGTATTCGCGTAGCTCGCGCGTGGAGCCTCCGGCCGGTGGATCTGGCGGTCCGAACCGGCGACGGCGGCGTTCCGCCCAGCGGGCCAGTGCGGAACGCGCCTCAGGGCCGGCGGGAGCTGACTCCGACCAGTGAAAATGTGACCCAGCGGGTGTGCCCGGCCGTATCCTTCGCGAGTCTCTGCGGCGTTTTGGGAGGGTGCATCCATGGCGCGCTCGCTTCGGTTGCTCGCGGCCTTCGTGGCGATCATCGCGATCCTCGGAGCCTGTGCCGGGAGCGGCACGCCGTCCGGGACCGCCGCCGGTGGGAAGGCGGTCGCCGGGGGCACGGTCACGTTCGTTCTGGAGAACGACGTCATCGACTTCGATCCGCTGAAGTCCCGGGCGTTCGTCGACCGCAACGTGCAGTTCAACATCTACGACTCGATCGTTCGCATCGACGCCGCGGGGAAGATCATCCCGTGGCTCGCCGAGAAGTGGGAGACCGCGGCCGATGGGAAGGCCGTGACCTTCCACCTCCGGACCGACGTCACCTATCAGGACGGCACGAAGTTCGACGCCGACTCGGTGAAGTGGAACATCGACCGCTACATCACGACCAAGGGGTCGGCGCGAAGCGGCGAGCTGGCCTCGGTCGCGAGCGTCGACGTCGTCGATCCAGCCACCGTGCGGTTCAATCTGAAGGCACCGTTCGCACCGCTCCTCGCGAACCTCGTCGACCGGGCCGGGATGATGGTCTCCCGCAAGGCCGTCGAGGCCGGTGGCGAGGACTTCACCCGTAAGGCGTTCAAGGCTGGTACCGGCCCGTTCATGCTCACCGAGGCGGTCAAGGATGACCACATGACCCTCGAGAAGAACCCGAGCTGGTGGGGTAAGGACGCGGCCGGCAACAAGCTGCCCTACCTGGACAAGATCATCGTGAAGCCGATCACCAACAGCGACGTTCGGTTGACTAATGTTCGGACCGGCGACGCGCAGGTGGCGAACAACATCGCCGGCAAGGATGTCGCCGGCCTGAAGGCCGATGGCGCGCTCGTCTACCAGGAAAAGCCCGGCCTCGCGTTCGGCAGCCTGATCCCGAATCGCGCGCCCGGCTTCGTGTTCAACGACGCCCGCTACGTGAAGGCGGTGTCGATGTCCATCGATCGGAAGGAGCTTCTCGACAAGGTGTTCTTCGGCGTCGGCGACGTCGGATACGGGACGATCGCGCCGTCGCACTTTGCCTTCGACCCAAACTTCAAGCCCTTCGAGAAGCCGGATGTTGCCGGCGCAAAGAAGCTCATCGCCGACGTCGGGAAGGGCCCCTTGGAGTTCGAGTTCCTCATCTCGTCCGGCGATCCGGTCACGCTGCAGCTCGCCCAGCTGATCCAGGCCCAGCTCCTCAAGGCCGACATCAAGGCGAACATCGTGCAGCTCGAGTTCGCGAAGATCCTGGAGCAGCAGAGCAAGCACGAGTTCAAGGGCGTCACGCTCGTGGGCTGGAGCGGCCGCGTCGACCCGGACGGCAACACCTACGACCACGTCTATACCAAACGGCCGTTCAACGACTCCTCCTACTCGAACACCCAGGTCGATCAGCTCCTCGATGCCGAGCGCGCGACGAACGACACGGCAAAGCGGAAGTCGTCCTTGCGCTTCGCAATGTCGCTCGTCGCGCGCTCGG
>JAYVCA010000174.1:0-13299 GCA_043750135.1 Chloroflexota bacterium
ACCGCGCCACCCTCGAGCACCGCGACCAGCAGGACCCGGCGCTCCTGGATCGGCACCGCTTCGACGTGCTTCAGCGCCCCCCGGGCACCCGACGGCGGCGTCACGATGGATGCCTCGGCCGAAAGCCGCGCTAAGGTCGATGCGGCAAGGCGGAGCCACTCGGCGGTGTCCCGTTGGGCCTGCTGGAACTGATGGCTCACCGTGAGCTGCTCGTCCGGCAGCAGCATCGCTTCCGGCATCAGGCTCTCGAGGAAGTAGCGGTAGCCGAGATCGGTCGGCACCCGGCCCGCCGAGGTGTGCGGATGTGTGAGCAGGCCCAGCTCCTCGAGGAGTGCCAGCTCGTTGCGAACGGTCGCCGGTGAGACCGCCAGCCGGTAGCGGCGGACGAGCGCTCCCGAGGCGACCGGCTCGGCCGTGGCGATGAACTCACGGATGACCGCCCGCAGGATCTCCCGCTGGCGCGGGCCGAGCTGCGGCAGGTCCGCCGCGGGGCCGCCCCGGCCCGAATTACTGCGCTGTTGTGCTTGTTCCATGCTGTTTAGCACTCTCCATGCGAGAGTGCCAACAGCCTACCAAAGAGTTGAGGCGGCGGTCAACGGTCTCCGACGGCCAACCGGTGCCGCTCCCGGCCGCGCCCGCCCCCGACGCCTGCTCCTGAGACAGAATGCTTGCTTATCGAACAGGCAGGCGGCGTGCATTGACCGAGCGGTATCACGCGGAGGAGGCACCAGCGATGTGGAATGAGTTCAAGGCATTCATGCTCAAGACGAACACCCTGGCGCTCGCGCTCGCGGTCATCATCGGGTTGGCCCTTGGGGCGGTCGTGAACAGCCTGGTGAAGGACATCATCATGCCGCCGATCGGGTTGGCCCTTGGCAAGGTCGACTTCGCCAACCTCTACTGGAGCTTGGATGGGAAGACCTATCCCAGCCTGAAGGCGGCACAGGATGCCGGAGCGGCGACGATCAACTACGGGTCGTTCATCAACACCGTCATCGTGTTCGTCATCGTCGCCTTTGTCGTCTTCCTCATCGGCCGCAAGCTCCTGGAGCCCGCCGCGCCGTCGCCGGACACCAAGCCCTGCCCCCGGTGTGGTGAGACCGTCCTGCGGGTCGCCGCACGCTGCCCGCACTGCACGAGCGAGGGTATCTAACTGCTGGAGGTCAGCTTCCGTCAGTCACGCGTCAGGAGACGCACCCCGAGCAGGCCTCCCACGGTGATCGCGAAGAGCCCGCCGAGCACCAGGCCCAGCATCAGTGGGATCCAACCCGGGTCCGCCGTCGATGTCTTGTTCGTCGTCGGGACTCCGGTCGTCTGGGTGCTCACCACCGCGACAGCCGGCGCGGTCACGAGCACGGTGCCGCCCATCGCTGCGTGCAGCGCACAGATGTAGGAGTAGGTACCGGGAAGGTCGAATCTGCGCGAGAAGGTCTGGCCGGAGCCAAGCGGCTCCGAATTGGGCCCGCCCGTGGCGAAGATGACGTTGTGTTTCGCCTGTCCGTGGTTCATCCACGTCACCGTCGTCCCGGCCGAGACGGAGATCTTCGGCGCGTCGAAGGCGTTGTCGACGATCATGACCTGCGCGGTATCGCCCGGCAGTGCCGCGACGGCGGCCGGCGTGGGCGACGGCGCCACGGCGGGGGCCGGTGCGATCAGCGGGCCGGCCGCACCCGGAGTGGATCCGCTGCTACCGACCACGTCGATGGTCCCGCTCATCCCCGGGTGGAGCTCGCAGATGTATGGATAGCTGCCGGGCTCAGGGAAGGTCACGCTGAACCGGCCGTCCCTCGACAAGAGGCCCGAGTCGAACGCGGTCGGTCCACTGCTGGTCACGGTGTGCTTGACCAGACCGTGGTTCTCCCACACGACCGTCGAGCCGGCGGCCACGCTGGTCACGCCCGGAGTGAAGTTGTTCTCCCCGATGACGACGGTGGTGACCCCGCCGGTCGCTGGAGCGGGTGCCGTCGGTCCCCTGACCGGCGCCGCGACCGGTGCGGGAGTGGGACCTGGCACCGCGTTGCCGGTGACGACGACCGTGCCGGTCATTCCGGTGTGGAGGTCGCACTGGTATTGGTAGGTGCCGGGTGTTGCGAAGGTAAAGCTGAACGTGCCACCGCTCGCGATGAGCCCCGAGTCAAAGGTCGTGGAGGTGACGGTGTGCCGGACAGCCCCGCGGTTCACCCAGGTGACGGGCGTCCCCGCGGCAACGGTGTACGTCGCCGGCGAGAAGAAGTTATCGCGTAGCTCGATCGCGCCCGCCGTGGCCGGCGACGGTGCCGGTGCCGGCGTCGGTGCGACGACAGCCGTGCCGGTCACGGTGATCGTGGCGGTCATGCTCGGATGGATCGCGCAGAGGTACAGATAGGTGCCCGGCGTGTTGAACGTGTAGCTGAAGGTCTGGCCGGGCGCGAGCAGACCGGAGTGGAACAAGGCGTCGTTCGTGGTGACCGTGTGCTGGTTGTTGCCGCGGTTGACCCAGGTGACCGCGCTGCCCGCGGCGACGGTGAGCGACCGCGGGCTGAAGTAGTTGTCGCCCATGTTGACCGTGGTCCCGCCGATGGTCGTTGGCGGCACGGTCGCGGGCGGCGGGGTGGCCGCCGTACCGGCGGTCACGACGACCGTACCGGACATCCCCGAATGGAAGCTGCACACGTAGCGGAAGGTCCCGGCGGTGGCAAAGGTGAAGGAGAACGTCGCACCCGGGCGCGTCATGACGGAGTCGAAGCCGGTCCCGGTCACGGTGTGCGAGCTCCCGCCGCGATTCGTCCAGGTCACCGTCGTCCCCGCGGGCACGGAGATCGACGCCGGTCGGAACGCGTCGTCGACGATGTCGACGGCCACGATCGCCGCCAGCACCTGTGTTACCGCGGCCGCCGCGTGGCTGTCGTGCTGCATCGCCGCGTGCTGCATTGCGGTGTGCTGCATCTGCTGCATCGCCGGATGTGCCTCCAGGCCTTCCGGCGCGGTCGAACGCGCGGCGATGAGCGTGGCGGGGACCACGACGGCGGCCGCGACAACGATCGCGAGGGCGCCGAGGACGGTGGAGAGATGACGGATGGGGTGTTTCATGAGCCATGAGCCTGGGGTTCCGCGACAAGCCGGAACAGTGCCGTCCGGCCCACCTGACGAGGGCCCTCTGGCCGTTCTGCGCTGGCCTTGCTCGCACTTTCGAGCAAGCAGCTCCTCGATTGGATCGCCCGCAGGGAGGCGGGCTACCCGGACGGAACGCGGGTCGCGATCGACCTGGGCTGACCGCCGTCCGGGCGGACGGTCAGGGGGGCGGCTCGGCGTGTACGTCGGCGGCCGGGAGCACTGCGCGAACGCGCTGGGCCAGGTCGGCGAGCTCGAACGGCTTGGTGACGTAGTCGGCGGCCCCCAGCTCGGTCGCATAGAGCCGTTCCGACAGGCCGAAGATCGCCGTGACGACGATCACCGGAAGCTTCGCGATGCGGCCGTCCGCGCGCAGCTCGCGGAGCACGCTGAAGCCGTCGCGGCGCGGCATCATGAGGTCGAGGATCATCGCCGCCGGCGCAAGATCGTCGACCAGGCGCATCGCCTGATCACCGTCGCGCGCCAGCTTTGCGTCCAGGCCCTCGTCCTTCAGGAACGCGACGATCGCCTCACCCAGGTCAGGGTCGTCCTCGACGACGAGGATGAGCGCGCGCCGCGGTTTGGCCACTAGTGTCGCATCCGGGAACTCGCGCGCCGCTCCATCTAGACGCGGATCTCGCGCGCGAGCGCGTCGGCATCGCGGATCGCGATCTTCCGTCGCCGGACGCTGATGAGCTCGCGCCGCTCGAGGTCGCCCAGGACGCGATTCACCGAAACGCGGGACGCCCCGATGAACGCGGCGAGCTCGTCCTGGGTGAGGGTCAGCTCGAGACCGGCGCCGGCCGCATCGTCGTTCACGCGCGCAAGGTCCAGCAGGTACTTCGCCACCCGGCTTGGGACGTCGAGAAAGATAAGGTCTTCGACCCGATCGGAGAGACGCCGGATCGTGCGGGCAAGCGCTTCGAGCACGACGCGTGTGGCCGCGGGATGGGACTCCAGGAACGCGACGAAGTCCTCGCCGGCGAGCAGCCCGGCCCGCGTGTCCTCGAACGCCGTAGCGGTGGCTGACCGCGGACCACGGTCGAAGAGCGCCAGCTCACCGAAGAACTCCCCGTTCCGTACGAGCGCGACGAGCGCCTCCTGCCCGAGCTCGCCGGGAAGCGCGATCTTCACCACGCCCTCCAGCACGAGGAACAGGTGAGCACCGGGATCATCCTTACGGAAGATGGTGTCGCCGCGCTTGTACGTCTTCATTCGCAGGCGCTCGGAGAGCGAACCGAGCTCGTCCGATCCGAGCTTGGCGAACAGTGGGATGCGTCGCAGGTGTTCAACGACGTTCGGAACGGCCATGACCGCGAACGGTAGCGCAGGCGGCGCTCCGTAGGCGGCGTTCCGCGGTCGCTTCCGCTCGGACGACCAGGCGGAGGACAGCGAGGCCCCGCTCATAGGACAATAGGTGGGTACCGAACGAGGGAGAGCCATGAGCAAGGGCCAGAAGAAGCAGAAGACCGTCGGCAAGCTGGGCTGGCGGTCGAAAAAGGCGAACCACGGGCGCAAGCCCGGGATGGGCCGCGGCAAGCGTAACTAGCCGCCGCCGACACTAGACGCGCCGCCTCCGGATCCGTCCGCAGGCGGCGCGTCCTTCGTTGAACGACCGAATGAGCTATCGGCGCGCGCGGGTCGTCTTCTTGCGCGTGGCGGTCGTCTTCTTGCGCGCCGCGGTCGTCTTTTTCCGCGCCGCGGTCGTTTTCCTCCGCGCCGTCGTCGGCTTCCGCGCGGTCGTCTTTTTCCGCGCCGTCGTCTTCTTGCGAGTCGCCGTGGTCTTCGCGCGGGTTGCGGCCGTCTTCGAGCGCGTGGCGGTGGGCTTCCGAGTCGCGACCGTCTTCTGTTTCGCGGCCGTCTTCTGTTTCGCGGCCGTCGTCGTCTTCGGCCGCGCGGCGGCGGTCTTCTTCGTCGTCTGAGGCAGCGGTGGCACCGGCCCGGGCAGGCCCGGGGTCGGGATCGGCCAGGTCGACGCGGGCTCGGCCTCGGAGCCGGACCAGGTGTCGCGTTCGTCTTCGGACATGGATCCTCCTTCGGTTTGACGCGAGCGGACGCGCTCGGTGCCGTCGCGCTCGCGGCACAGCAGGCATATCTCGTTCCCCGACCCGCCGCAACTTGCGCGGGCCACATCTTGTCGGTCAGCTCAGCCGGATCAGCGGCGGCACGAGCTCCCCGGCGGGCCGGCAGCCTGGCCGACCGGCACGTCGACCTCGACCCCGCTGGTCGAGACGCTCGCCCGAACCCGGTAGACCCCCAGCGGCATCGTGCCCCCCAGGGTCCCAGCGTAGGTGCCGATCGCATCGGTGGTGACCGAGAAGGCCAGGTGGGTGCTCGCACGGTCGACGGTGACGGAGACCGGCGCATTCGGTGGGAACCCGTAGAGGTCGTAGATCGTGAGCCCGTCCGCCCCTGGAGGGGAGGCCACGATCCCCCGGCCGCAGCTGCTGGCGAGAGCCCGTGATGGGAATGCCGCGACGAACGCCGCGAGCGACTCGGGCGCCCGATCCGCGAAGGCCTCCGCGAGCGGCACGCCACGGCCGAGCGCCTCGAGGAGCGGGACGAGGTGACCCGGAGTCACCCGATCGATGAGCATCTGGGCGGCGGCGGCGGCGATCCCGTAGCCGTGGCCGGCGAGGGCCTCGTTCTGGCTCAGCCACTGACCGGAGTCGGCCAGGGAATCGAGGGAGATCCGCCGGTCGGCCGCAAGCGAAAGCGACACCAGCCGATCGCGGTCGTCGGCGCCGACATCGCCACGCTCGACGAGCGTCGCGAGCCCCTCGTCCAGCCAGGCTGGCATCGTCAGCTCTCCGGCAATCTCATGGAGGAGGACGTGCGCCAGCTCGTGCCGCAGGATCGTGAGCGATCGGCCGCCGAGAACATTCTCGGCGTTGATCACGATCGCATCGAGGCCGGTGATCAACAGGCCACCGGACTGCGCGGCCAGCCGCGCCGAGGGGCCCGGCGGATAGCCGAATTGGCGCTCGAGCGCGGCGGCAAAGCTTCCCCGGGTGGCGAACACGAAGACCGCGGGCACGCGGCCGAAGTCCCGCCCGAAGTACGCCCGGACCGCGACCATGTCGCTCTGGAGGATGGACCGGAGCCGATCGGCGTTCACCACCGGCACACCATCCTCGACCCAAAGATCGGGTGGGGCGGTACCGACCCGACGGACGCTTTCCCCGAGTCGCTGCCGCAGGAGCGCGAGCGCGGCATCGCGTTCCAGCTCGGCGGAGCCCGAACCCGGGGAGAGCGACAGGCAGAACGTCGGTGCCTCCCGCGTCACCAGCTGGGCGCAGGCGCGCTGCCGGTTCGCCATGAGCGTGGCTGGATCCGGGGCGACCCCCTTCCCCGGGAGCGCGACGCAGAACGACGGGGTCGAGGCGGCAGGATCGCACGGGCGGACCTGATCGACCGCGACCGCCATCAGGTCGGTGGAGGAATGGAGCGCGCGGACGTCGGGGCAGAACCGCAGCGCCAGCCCGGTCGCGGGCTGGCAGCCGTCACCCGCGCCGGGCTCGCGATCCGCGCTCGGCTCGCGGGCGGCGACGCCGATGACGAGGAGCCCGCCGAGGAACACCGCGACCGCGAGGAACGGCCGCAGCCGGGTCAGCTCTGACGCTCGACGAGAAGGTAGAAGCCGACGCCCACCAGGATGAGCGGCACGAAGTACGGCTGCAGCGCAGCGGGAATGAGCGACGCCCCGGTGAGGAGCTGAGAGCCGGCGGCGGCACCGAGCAGCGCCGCTGGCACGAGCGGCCAGCGCCGCTCCGGGGCGAGCACGAAGGCGACAAAGAGGCCCAAAGCGACCAAGCCGACAAAGGCCGGCGCTTCGGCCTGCGGGCGGAGCGTGATCCAGGTGGGAAGGAGGAGACCGATCCCGAAGGAGGTGAACGTGACCATTGGGATCAGGTACACGTACTGCCGGCCCCGCAGATAGGAGATCAGGAACGCCAGACCCATCGCGAGGAACAAGTAGGACGGGGCGTTCGGAACTCCGAGCGGCTGCAGCAGGAACGGCACACCCATCGCGATCACGACCAGGCCCGCCAGCACCCCGCGGCGGCGCGGCGGCGCAGTGCCGGCCGCGGTCCACACCGCCGCCATCGACCCGGCAGGGGGCGGTGGATCCGTTCGCGATCCAGCCGGCCCGACCGATCGCTGGAGCTCAGGTCCTGTCATTCACACCCACTGTACGGGCGCGATCGAGCCCCCCGGTCAGACTCCTGGTCATGACCCCTTCATGACCCCTGATCCGGCAAGAGCCGGACGAACACCTCGCTCGCGACGAACCGCCCGCGCGGGGTGAGCGCGACGCGCTCGCCATCCCAGGCCACCAGGCCGGTCCGGTCGAGCGAATGGAGCACGCCGGCGACCCGGTCCCGAGCGGCGGGGCCGAAGCGATCGGCGTAGCCCGCGAGATCGAGTCCGTCGTCCAGGCGGAGGGCGAGGATCGCGGTATCGGTTTCCGGATCGGCGCCGGCGTCGACGGTCCGGCCGAGCCCCCGATCGATCCGATCGAGGTAGACGGCGAGCGCCGCCGGCTGGTGTGAACGGACGCCACCCAGATGGGAATGCGCCCCTGCGCCGACGCCGAGCCACGACCCGTTCTGCCAATAGACCAGGTTGTGCCGGCATTCCTTGCCCGGCCGGGCCCAGTTCGCGATCTCGTAGTGGCGATAGCCGGCGGCGGCGAGCCGCACCCCGGCCAGCTCGTACAGATCGGCGATGGCATCCTCGTCCGGTTGCTGGGCCGCGCTCTCGCGGCGCCAGCGGGCTAGCCCGGCCCAGCCGCCCGGCCAGTTCGCGACCGCATCCTCGGGCTCAAGCTCCAGCTCGAGCGGATAGGCGGAGAGGTGGTCGACCTGGAGCGCGGTCGCGGCGTCGAGATCGGCGGCGAGCGCTGCCGGGGTCTGGCCGGGCCAGCCAAAGATGAGGTCGAGGCTCACATCGAGGCCGGCCGAGCGCGCGGCGGCGACCGCCGGCGCGACATCCGACGCCTGGTGGGTCCGACCCAGTGCGCGCAGCCCGAGGGCGGAGAACGTCTGCGCGCCGAGCGAGAGCCGAGTGATGCCCGACCGACACCAGGCCTCGAGCCGCGCACGATCGAGCGTCGCCGGATTCGCCTCGACGGTGATCTCCTCCGCAGCGACCTTGAACGACGCGCGGATCGCGGTGCCGAGCAGCGCGATCTCGTCCGGATCGAGGAGGCTCGGCGTCCCGCCGCCGAAGAAGATCGTGCGCACTTCCGGCCGACCGAGCGCGGCGCCCTCCCGAGCGAGCTCGGTGGCGAGCGCGTCGAGGTAACGACCGCGCAGCGCGCTCGTGGCCGGGGCGGTCGCGAAATCACAGTAGGGACAGCGCGCGGCGCAGAACGGGATGTGGACGTAGAGCGAGATCGGGCCGGCCCGGCTCGTATCGTGGGTCATCGCAGCGCACCGAGCGGGTCCGGCAAGCCGGCATCCGCGGAGAGCTCGGCGGTCCGCCCCAGGTCGACCAGCCATTCCCGCGACTCGTGCACGAAGGCCAACAGATGTGCCGGCCGCCATTCCTCCTCGCGGACGATGCGCTCCTCGCCGACATCCGGCAGCAGCAGCACGAACGCGGTCGAACGATCGACCAGGCGCGCCGCCGACACGCCCAGGGCCAAGAGGTGCGCCGCTCCCCCGGCGACGGCCAGCGCGGCCTCGCGAAGCGGGCCGACGACCGCGCCGATCCGCGCATCGCCAGCGTCGGCGCCGACCGAGGCGGCGTGGTGGAGGGGGATGCGGACCTCCGCCGCATACCGTCCTTCGAGCAGCCCGCGCGACTCCCGGGACAGGCGGGACCAGGCGGCCTCGAGATCGCCGTCGGCGAGGGCCCGGAGGAACGCGGCGGCCTCCGGCTGGGTTGGATGTTCGTACGCCACGCGATACGGGCGGAGCACGCTCAGTCGTCCTTGATCCGGAGCACGGCGAGGAAGGCTTCCTGCGGGATCTCGACGTTCCCGACCATCTTCATCCGCTTCTTCCCCTTCTTCTGCTTCTCGAGGAGCTTCTTCTTGCGAGTGATGTCGCCGCCATAGCACTTCGCGAGCACGTCCTTCCGCGACGCTTTCACGGTCTCGCGGGCGATGACCTTCCCGCCGATCGCGGCTTGGATCGCCACGTCGAACATCTGGCGCGGGATAAGCTGACGCAGCTTCGCGCAGAGCACCCGACCGGTGCCGGCGGCCCGGTCGCGATGGACGATCATCGAGAGCGCGTCGACGACCGTGCTGGCGATGAGGACGTCGAGGCGGACGAGGTCGGCGGCACGGTACTCGCGGAGCTCGTAGTCGAGCGAGGCATAGCCCTGCGAGCGGCTCTTCAGCTGGTCGTAGAAGTCGACGATGACCTCGCCAAGCGGCATGTCGTAGGTGAGCATCGCGCGGACCGGATCCACGTAGCTCATGTCCATGAGGATGCCGCGCTTGTTCTGCGACAGATCCATGACCGCCCCGACGTACTGCTTTGGGACAATGATCGTGACCTTCATCCATGGCTCGCGGACCTCGGCGATCGTGCCTGGATCGGGCAGCAGGGCCGGGTTGTCGACCGCCACCTCCGCTCCTTGCTGGGTGATGACGCGGTACTCGACCGACGGCGAGGTCGCGATGAGGTCGACGTCGTACTCACGCTCCAGGCGTTCCTGGACGATCTCGAGGTGGAGGAGACCAAGGAAGCCCGCCCGGAAGCCGAAGCCGAGCGCCTGCGAGACCTCCGGCTCATAGATCAGCGAGGCGTCATTCAGGCGAAGCTTCTCGAGCGCGTCGCGCAGCGCCGGATAGTCCTCCGCGCTGTCGGGTAGAAGCCGGCGAACACCATCGGCTTTGCCGGGCGATACCCGGCCAGCGGTGAGGTCGCCGGATCGGCCGCGAGGGTGAGCGTGTCGCCCACCCGACAGTCGGCGACGGCCTTCAGGCCGGTCGCGACATAGCCGACCTCGCCGGCGAGCAGCTGAGCGCGCGGGACCGCATCTGGGGCGAAGATCCCGAGCTCGAGCAGGTCGCTCTCCTTTTGGGTGGCCATGAGGTAGATCCGGTCGCCGGCCACGATCGCACCGTCGGAAATGCGCACGTGAGCGACGACACCCTTGTAGGCGTCGTAATGGGAGTCGAAGATGAGCGCGCGGAGTCGTCCATTCGGATCGCCGACCGGCGCGGGCACGCGTTCGACCACCGCATGGAGCAGCTCAGCCACCCCCAGGCCGGTCTTTCCCGAGGCGAGGAAGATCTCCTCGTCCTTGAAGCCCAGCGTGGTGTGGAGATCCTCGCGCACCAGGTCGAGGTCGATGCTCGGCAGATCGACCTTGTTGATGACCGGGATGACCACGAGCCCCTGCTCCACCGCGAGATAGGCGTTCGCGAGGGTCTGGGCCTCGATGCCCTGTGACGCGTCGACGAGCAGCAGCGCGCCTTCGCAGGCCGCGAGTGAGCGGCTCACCTCGTAGTTGAAGTCGACGTGACCGGGAGTATCGATGAGGTTGAGCTCGTAGTCCTGTCCGTCACGGCCCTTCCAGTCCATGCGGACCGCTCGGGCTTTGATGGTGATGCCCTTCTCGCGCTCAAGATCCATCGAATCCAGGAGCTGATCCCGCATCTCGCGCTTGCTCACCGTGCCGGTGATCTCGAGCAGGCGATCGGAAAGCGTCGTCTTCCCATGGTCGACGTGAGCGATGACGCAGAAGTTTCGGACGCGGGATTGGGGCTCGGTCATGGCGTGAGCCTAGTTGAGGACCGGGTGGCTACGGGCCGGCGCGCTCCCGACCGAGCCGCGTCCGCACGACCGCCGTGATCTCAGCGAGCTCGGATATGCGGAGGAGCGACGAGACCGCGAGATACACCACGCCGCCCACGGCCATCGCGACGGCGGTCTGGAGGAAGAGGCCGGCCTTGGTCTGATCCAGATCCACGGTGAGGTTCGTCACTCGGATGAACAAGAACATCGCGATCCCCATGACCAGGCTGGTCGCCACGACCTTCAGCGACGACATCCCCAGACCGACCAGACGCAGGCGGGCGCGCGGCGCGAGAAGCGCGATGAAGAGCGCGGCCTCGGCGAGGGTCGCGATCGAGTTCGCGACGGCCAGCCCATTGATCCCGTAGATCGGCGCGAGGAGCACCGAGAGCGTGATGTTCGTCCCGATGGAAATGAGGGTGAGGGCGAGCGGTGTCTTGGTATCGCGCGAGGCGTAGTAGGCCCGGGCGAGGATCTGGATCAGGGCGTGGCCAGCCAGGCCGAACGAGTAGAAGAGGAACGCCTCCTGGGTCGCCTCACGGGCCTGCGAGCCGAACTGTCCGTACTGGAACAGGAGGTTCACGATCGGCCGGCGCAGCACGATCATCATCACCACGGTCGGGAGGGTCAGGAACAGGATCCAGCGGATCCCCTGCTGGAGCGTGTCGCGCATCCGGGCCTGCTGACCGAGCGAGGCGTAGTGCGAGAGCGCCGGGAACACCGCGGCCGAGATCGCGATCGAAAAGACCCCGAGCGGCAGCTGCATGAGCTGGAACGCGTAGTTCAGCGCGGTGAGGGAGCCCTGCGGCAAACGCGCGGCGAGGATGGTGTCGACGATGAACACCAGCTGCACCGCGCCGAGCGCGAGCGTACGCGGCACCGTGAGACGGACGATCTCCTGGACACCGGGATGGAAGAGATCGAGCGTGACCTTGTATCGCGTCCGGCGGAAGGTGAGCTCGGGAACCTGGACCAGCCACATCAGGAGCGCGCCGGCAACGGTGCCCCAGGCGAGCGCGGCGATCCCGAGGAACGGCGTGAGGAAGACCGCGAACAGGATGATCACGAAGTTGTAGACCAGCGGCGCGGTCGCGCCGGAGAGGAACTGCCGATACGAGTTGAGGATGCCGGTGAAGAGCGCGGAGAGCCCCATGAAGATCGGGCTCAGGAGCATGATCCGCGTGAGCTCGAGCGTGAGTGCGGCCTGCCGCGGGTCCTCGAATGGGGCGAGGATCGGCATGACCCACGGCGCAACGACCCACATGACCGCGGAGACCGCCACCAAGAGCAGCACGATCGCGTTCAGGACGCTCGAGGCAACGCGCCAGGCCTCGTCCTCGCGCTCCTTCGCCAGGTAGCCGGCGAACACCGGGATGAAGGCGCTCGCGAGCGCCCCGGCGACCAGGAGGTTGAAAAGTGCGTCCGGGATCCGGAACGCCGCGAGGAAGGCGTCGAGGTCGGCGGTCTGCCCGTAGCGGGCGCCGATCACCGAAAGCCGCAGCCAGCCGAGGATCCGGCTGGCGATGAGCGTGGCGATCATGAACAGGGACGCCCGGCCGACGCTCATTCGCATGGCGCCAAAGTATCGGACCCGATACACTGGTGCCGATGGCAACCAAGAAGCGCTCCGCCCTCAAACGCATCCGACAGGCCCCCCGCCGCGCCGCGGTCAAGACCCTCGGCCGCAGCGCCGCGCGCACTGCCGTGCGGAGCGCCCGCGTGGCGATCAGCGGTGGCGCCGCGGATAGCAAGGAGCAGATCGCCCTGGCCGCGAGCGCCCTCGACCGCGCCGCCAAGCGTGGCGCGATCCACCCGAACAACGCCGCCCGCCGCAAGAGCCGCCTGGCCAAGGCCGCCGCGAAACAGGCCTCCGCCTCCTAGCGGTCTACAGAACTCCCCGCGCGAAGCGCGGGTAGGTGTCCGTTCCCGGGTAGCGCGCCGCGTCCCCCAGCTCCAGCTCGATCTCCATCAGCCGGTTGTACTTCGCGACGCGCTCGCTTCGCGAAAGAGACCCGGTCTTGATCTGCCCGGTATTCAGCGCGACGCAGAGATCGGCGATCGTCGTGTCCTCGGTCTCCCCCGAGCGATGCGAGATGACCGCGGCATAGCCCGACCGATGCGCGAGCTCGACCGCCTCGATGGTCTCGGACAGCGTGCCGATCTGGTTCAGCTTGATGAGCACCGCGTTCGCGCAGCCTTCGGCCACGCCGCGGCGGATCCGCTCGACGTTGGTGACGAAGAGGTCGTCGCCGACCAGCTGCACGCGATCGCCGAGCGTCGCGGTGAGCTGCTTCCAGCCATCCCAGTCGTCCTCGGCGAGGCCGTCCTCGATCGAGACGATCGGGTACTTCCCCTGCCACTCGGCATACCGCGCGATCATCCCGGCCGCGTCGAGAGTCAGGTCCTCGCGCGCGAGGCGGTAGCGACCGTCCGCGAAGAGCTCGGTCGAGGC
>JAYVCA010000175.1:0-6013 GCA_043750135.1 Chloroflexota bacterium
TTCGAGGGGGGCACGTTCACCGTGAACAACGGTGGAACGCTCGGGACCTACCTGAGCTACCCGATCGTGAATCCCGGGCAGGCGGCGATCATGACCACCGAGGCCATCGCGAAGCGCGTCGTCGTCCTTGAGGACGACGCCATCGCGATCCGCACGATGGGGAACGTCGTGCTCTCGTTCGACCACCGGATCATGGACGGAGCCACGGCCGCGCGCTTCCTCCGCGACGTCAAGTCCTGGATCCAGAACGTCGACGCCGGCAATGTGGCGCTCTCGTAATGGCCGAGCTGGTGCCGATCGCGTTCGAGATCCCGGGCGAAGTGGAGCGTCCACGCTCGCGCGGGCGGAATGCGGTGAACCAGCGCGTGCCGATCGACCGGGCCCGTCCCGAGTGGCTCAAGGTCCGGCTCCCAATGGGGCCGCAGGTCGAGGAGCTGCGGCGGCTCATGCGCAGCAAGTCGCTGCACACCGTCTGCGAAGAGGCTCGCTGTCCGAACATGGGCGAGTGCTGGGGCGCCGGCACGGCGACATTCATGATCCTCGGTGATACCTGCACCCGGTCCTGTGGCTTCTGCGCGGTGAAGAGCGGACGGCCGACCGAGCTCGATCTCACCGAGCCGGTGCGGGTCGGTGAAGCCGTCGCGCGCATGGGACTCCGGCACGCCGTCGTCACGAGCGTCAATCGCGACGAGCTTGAAGACGGAGGTGCCGAGATCTTCGCCGCGACGATCCGAGAGATCCGAGCGCAGTCGCCGGGCACCTCGATCGAGGTGCTGATCCCCGATTTTCGGGGCGTCGTCGAAGCGCTCGACATCGTGCTGGCCGAGCGGCCCGAGATCATGAATCACAACACCGAGACCGTCGAGCGTCTGTATCCGCGGGTCCGCCCGCAAGCCCGGTTCGACCGCTCCCTCGCGGTCCTCCGGCGGATCAAGGCCACCGCTCCCGAGCTCGTCTGCAAGAGCGGGATCATGGTCGGCCTCGGGGAAACGACCGCGGAGGTGCTCGACACGATGCGGAAGATCGCAGACCAAGGGACCGACGTGCTCACGGTCGGGCAGTATCTGCGGCCGTCGCCGGACCACCTACCGATCGAGCGCTACTGGACGCCGGACGAGTTCGCCGAGCTGCGCCGGATCGGCCTGACGATGGGCTACGACCATGTCGAGGCGGGACCGCTGGTGCGGAGCTCGTACCACGCCGAGCGGCATGTGGGACTCGGTGGCGCTGCCTAGCCTCCACGCGACCGCGCTCGGGCGGGTCGGCTACGTCGACGCCTGGCGCCTGCAGGAAGCGATCGCCGCCCGGATCCGCGCCGGCGGTCCCGAGCGGCTCCTGCTCCTCGAGCACGAGCCGGTCTACACCATCGGCCGCCGCGGTTCGCTCGATCACCTCACCGCCTCGCCGGACGAGCTTCGTGACGCCGGCGCGTCGGCGTACCGCGTCGATCGCGGGGGCGACATCACCTACCACGGTCCTGGCCAGCTCGTCGGCTATCCCCTCGTGTCGCTCGGCGAGCATCCCGATGTCGTCAGCTACGTCCGCGCGCTCGAGTCCGCGCTGATCGCGGTGCTCGGCGACCATGAGATCGCCGGCCGAACGGTCGAAGGAAAGACCGGCGTCTGGGTCACGATCCCCGACGGTCGCGATGCGAAGATCGCCGCGATCGGGGTCCGTGTGACCCGGGGGATCGCGATGCACGGGTTCGCGCTGAACGTCTCGACCGACCTCCGGGCATTCGAGCGGATGATCCCCTGCGGCTTCGTCCATGAGGTGGCCTCGTTCGCCCGTCTGGGGGTGCTCGTCGCACCCGAGACCGTCGTTCGGAATGTGGCGACTCGGATCGCCGAGGCGCTCGGCCGCGAGCTCCGCTGGGACGCCACGGTCGCCGCGCCGACCGACGACGAGATCCCGGCCGGTGCGCCGGTGCGCGAGGCGGAGGACCTGCTCAGCGCGACCGCCGCCTAGGTGTCCCGTCCCGCACGTCGCTCGGCACTTCACTGATGCTCATCCGCGAGGAGCCGGCGACGGAGCTGACCGTCGCCACGCGGATCCTTGCGCATGCCGGTGCATTGGCGGCCGATGGTCGCGTGGCCCTGGTGACCGGCGAGGTGGTCTACACCGCGGGGCGGGGGATCTCACCGCACACGATGACCCCGTATGACGTCGTCGCGGTGCGGTTGGGAGACGGCACCCCGCTCTGGGGCGAGCCCCCGGAAGACGTGGAGCGGTATCTCGCCGCGCTCCGGACCGTTCCCGGCTGCGGTGCGGCGGCGGTCGCGGTCGACGGCACTCTCGTCACCGCCGCAAGCGTCCGCGCGTGTGTTTCGCAGCTGCTCGGTCAGCCGTGGCTCGAGGCCGAGACCGCGGCGCGCTCGGTCGGCGCGCTCATCGGCGCGTATCCGTCCGGGGAAGGCGAAAGCGGCTAGCCCCGCCTACCCGGGCGGCTCGAGATCGGGTGCCGCGCTATCCGCGCCGCCCTCGTACGGGGTCTGCGCGGCGACCTTCTTCCGGCGCTTGCGCTTCTCGAACGGCCCGCGGACGTCGAAGCCGAGCTGGTATTGCGCGGCGGCATGGAGCAGCGCGTCGGCGGGCGAGAGCCCGAGAACACGCACCAGGTCGTCGTAGAGCCGGTCGAATCGCTGGCGGTCCTCGTCGGTCCGCACGACATCGGGATACGCGGGCGCCCGCAGGGTCGTCATCGACGCGCTACTTCGCAGCCTTCTTCGCGCCGATCGCGCGGATGAACGACTCGACCGGGATCGCCGGCAGCGTCTCGATCGAGAGCGTGCCACGCGCGCCGAGGCTGACCGACAGCCGCGCGATCGCCTCAGCGTCCTTTGCCTCGACGATGTTCACGAAGTCGTAGCGGCCAAGGGTCGCGTACTGCGCGATGACCCGGGCACCCTGCGCTTCGATCTCCTTGTTCACCTCCTTGATCCGTCGCGGATTTGCCTGCAGCGTTTTGACCCCCGCTGGGCTCACCTTCGTCAACAAGACGTACGTCGCCATATCCTGACCTCCTCGTCGTCGCAATCTACGATGAGGATATGACGCGCTTCACCCGAAGCGAGGCTGAGGCCCTGCTGCCAACGGTGCGTCCGCTGATGGAGGATGTCAGGCGCCGGAAGGCCTCGTATGACCGACGCCCCTCCGCACCGCTCGCCAACGAGCTCAGGTCGCTCGTCGGTGAGGTGACCGCGCTCGGAGTTCAGGTGAAGGACCTGGATCTCGGCCTCATCGATTTCCCCAGCGTCCGCCGGAGGCAGGAGATCCTGCTCTGCTGGAAGCTCGGCGAGGGCGACCGGATCAGCTGGTGGCACGAACCGGAAGCCGGCTACCGCGGCCGCCGGCTCATCGAGGATTGAGCGCGCCGACCGGTGGCCCGGTCTACGAACGGTCTATTTGTTGAAGTACACCTTATTGATCTCGATGTAGCTCTTCCATTTGTCGGGAACGGCGTCCTCGGGGAAGATCGCGCTCACCGGGCAGACCGATTCGCAGGCGCCGCAGTCGATGCATTCATCCGGGTGAATGAAGTACATGTTGTCCGCATCGGTCGTGTAGATGCAGTCCACCGGGCAGACGTCGACGCACGAGGCGTCTTTGACGTCCACACACGGTTCGGTGATCACATAAGCCATACGTGTTCGTCCTCACAATCCACGGCGTCCGGAGCCGCGTGCGCGGTCCCTCTAGCCTTTCCGAAGGCTATCATCACCACCAGGGTGAGTGAAATCACGGACGTCGCCGAATTCCCGCTCCCGGCCGATGTCACCGCGGAAGAGCGGTCGACCGCGCTCCGTGAGATCGGCCGGCACGCGCAGATCGTCGGCGACGAGCCACGGGTGATCCGCTTCCGCGGGCAGACCCTCGGCCAGACCGGTCCGATCTGGCATTTCCAGTACACCCGCGTCTACGCGGTCGCACAGGGCTTCCTGGTGGCCGGCCATGACCTGCGTATGGGCATCGTCGTCCGCCACGCCGACTCGCTCGACCGGGTCACCGAGGGATTTGGCAACGACGGCGTCCGGGAGTTCATCGAGGATGAGCTTCGCTTCCGCCAGGTGCTGCCAGCCGTCGCCGCCAGCGCGCCCCACTAGCCGCCGGCCGTGCCGACCAGCCGCGAGCGAAAGGCGGCGCGGCCGCCCAAGCGAGTGATCGGCGAGGCGGTCGACGAAGATCCGCGGGCCCGCTGCGCTGACCAGCCGGACCCGCAGCTTCTCAAGGGGATCGAGGAATTCAACGCCGGACGGTTCTTCGATCAGCACGAGACCCTCGAGACCCTCTGGCGTGACACTCCGACGCCGGTCCGGGGCTTGTTCCACGGCATCCTCCAGATCGGCGTCGGCTTCCACCACTGGCGGAATGGGAACCATCACGGAGCAGAGACGCTGCTCGACGAAGGCATCGAGCGGCTCCGTCCGTTCGCCCCGAACTGTCAGACGATCGACGTCGCGGCGCTCATCGCCGAAGCCGCCGCCGCTCGTCACACGCTCATGCGGCTCGGGCCGGGGAGGATGAGCGAGTACGACCTCACCGCGGCGCCGCGGGTGCGGCGCGTCGGCGGGGATCAAACCGGCTAGGCCGGGGCGCCCTCGGTCTGATCCCAGCCGGCGAGGGTATTCGGCGGCAGGTTCAGCGCCTCGACCCCGCGGAGGTCGGGGATCGCCTCCCGCAGCACGCGCTCGATGCCGCTCTTCAGCTGGAGCGACGCGACGAGCCGGCTGGTCCGCGGGCGGGTGAGGGTGAGGGTGATCTGCGCGATCCCGTCCTCGATGGCGACGAGCGCAACGTGCCCGCCGCTCCGCTCGAGATACGGCCGCATCTCCATCAGCTGTGCCTCGACCGCGGTCTTCAGATCGGCCATTCCCTGGAGTCTACGAACACCGGGTGCCGAGCGCGGCGTGGCCCGCGGCGGAGAGCGTGACGTGGCACGATAGGAAGATGTGCTTCCCGCCGGGCGCCCGGCCGCCGGATCTTCCCGCGGAGGTGCTTCCGATGGGTGGCGGTGCCGATGCCGAGGACGTCATCCTGACGAGCGCCGACGGCACGCGGCTTCGGGCGCACCTCGGGATCGCGGCTGCGGGAGAGCATGGCGTGGTCATTGCCCCCGACGTCCGCGGCCTTCATTCGTTCTACGAGGAGCTCACCGAGCGCTTCGCCGCGGCCGGCGTCCACGCCATCGCGTTCGACTACTTCGGCCGCACTGCGGGCGCCGCGCGCCGGCCGGACGACTTCGCCTTCCGCGAGCACGTCGCCCAGACGAGGCCGGAGCAGATCCAGGATGACGTAGCGGCGGCGGTCACTGAGCTCCGCGCCCGCACGAAGATCGAGCGCACCTACGTTCTGGGGTTCTGCATGGGCGGGCGGGTCGCATTCAATGCCGCCGCCGAGCAGCAGGGCATCGCCGGGGTCATCGGCTTCTACGGCGTGCCGCAGCGACGGGACGAGCACGACCCTGCGGCGCCCGTCGACAAGGTGGGGAGGATGCGGGTCCCGGTGCTGGGGCTGTTCGGCGGAGCCGACCCGGTGATCCCTGCCGCGGCGATCCACGAATTCGATGCCGCCCTCGCCCGTCAGGGTCTCCGGCATGAGCTGGTGACGTATCCGAACGCGCCGCACTCGTTCTTCGACCGAGGCTTTGCTGAATGGCATGAGGCCTGTGACGACTCGTGGCGACGGGTCTTCGGCTTCATCTCGACGGGGAGCCCCAGCTAGGAGGTCCGGCCCTCGCGGAACGCGGGGCGCACGGGTAGCCTGCGATCAGGCCACCCGGCGGCGCTTCCCGGAGACGTAGTCGATGAGCACGAACTCGCCGAGCTTCTCCGGCTCGACGTAGAACGCCCGGCCGGTGTTGATCTTGGCCATCCGGTTCACGAAGTCCACGAGGTAGTGGCTTCGCGCGAGCATGAAGGTATTGATCGTGATCCCCTCGCGGGTGCAGCGCACGACTTCGCGCAGCGTCTCGTCGAAGGTCCGCCGGGTGGGCGGGTACGCGAAGTGCGGCGTT
>JAYVCA010000176.1:0-6676 GCA_043750135.1 Chloroflexota bacterium
CGAGGTGGCCGACCGCGCGGCGGCGCCGGTCTCCGACGCAGCTGCGATCACCATCGCCACGGGACCGAAGTTCGTGTCGCGCGGCGGCGACAAGCTCGAGGGCGCGCTCGAGGACTTCGGCATCGACGTCGCCGGGAAGGTCGTCCTCGACGTCGGATCGTCGACCGGCGGCTTCACCGACTCGGTGCTGCAGCGGGGTGCGCTACGGGTCTACGCCATCGACGTCGGCAAGGGACAGCTCGACTGGAAGCTTCGCAATGACCCGCGGGTCGTCGCGCGTGAAGGCCTGAACGCCCGCGACGGCTTCGAGCTTCCCGAGACGGTGGACCTCATCCTCGCGGACCTGTCGTTCATCTCGCTACGCGTCGCGCTCCCGCCGTCATTCCGCCATCTTCGGGACGGTGGCGACGTCGTCGCCCTGGTGAAGCCGCAGTTCGAGGCCGGCCGCGCGGCGGTCGGCCGCGGAGGGATCGTGCGCGACCCGGCGGCCCGCGCGGACGCGGTCATCGCTGTGGCCGAACGCTTCACCGCCGCGGGCGTCGCCTGCGTCGCGATCGCGCCATCGCGGGTGGCCGGACGTGGTGGGAACCGCGAGATCTTCGTGCATGCCCGCAAAGGCGACGCCGGTCTCGCCCCCGGCCGGATCCGTGAGCGCGCGCGCGAGGCGGCGGAATGAGGTTCGCGCTCGTGGTGCGTCCCGACCGGCAGCCGGCGATCGCCGCAGCGCATGCCGCCGCCGTCCGGATGCGCGAGGCCGGGCACGACGTGGTCGAAGTGAACCTCGATGCATCCGATCTCGCGACCGCCGTGGCCGATGTGCGCGTCGCTTGCGTGTTCGGCGGGGACGGGACGATGCTGCGGGCCGCCCGGGCCCTCGCGCCGCTCGGTATCGGGTTGCTGGGCGTAAATCTCGGCCGGCTCGGCTTCCTCACCAGCACCTCGCTCGAAGACTTCGACGGCGTCGTCACCGATGTCGCCGCCGGCAGCTACACGACCGAAGAGCGGACGCTGCTCGAGGCCCGGCACATTCGGTCCGGCGTCGAGCTGCTCCGGGTCCTCGCGCTGAACGATGTGGTGGTCGCGCGAGCGGAATTCGTGCGCTCGATCCACGTCGCGGCGCGGATCGACGACGATCCGTTCACCGTGTACTGGGCCGATGGCCTCATCGTCGCGACCGCCACCGGCAGCACGGCCTACGGGTTCTCGGTGGGCGGGCCGCTGATCCTGCCCTCGTCGCGAGCGATCATGATCGTCCCGATCGCGCCACATCTCTCGTTCCCGAACGCCGTCGTGCTCGACGTCGACCAGACGATCTCACTCGAGGTCCAGGACGAGCCGGCGCGTCTCTCGCTCGACGGGCAGGAAGAGCATCCGGTGCGGGCCGGTGACCGGATCGAGGTCCGGCGGGCCGAACCGGTGGCGCGATTCGTCCGGACGGCCGGGATGCGTCCGTTCCTCGCGGTGCTTCGGCAGAAGATCCTCAAAGAAGGCGGTGAGCCCTCGTGACGCTCGACACAGCACCCGCGGTCCAGGCGCTCCGGGGACGAGTGAAGCGCAGCCCGACCATCGCGATCGTTCTTGGCTCGGGCCTCGGCAAGCTGGCCGATGAGGTCACCGGAGCGACGCGCGTCCCGTATGCCCAGATCCCTGGCTTCGCGACGAGCACTGTCGTCGGTCACGCCGGCGAGCTCGTCGTGGGCACGCTTTCAGGGAAGGAGGTCGCGGTCATGAAGGGTCGCTTCCACTGGTACGAGGGCTACGACATGGAGGCGGTCACGTTCCCGATCCGAGTCTTCAAGGCCTGGGGGATCGAGACGCTCATCCTCACGAACGCGTGCGGCGGACTCAATCCTGGCTTCGCCGCGGGCGACCTCATGGTCATCTCCGATCACATCAACTTCATGCCTGCGAATCCGCTGCGCGGCCGGAACGACGACGCGCTGGGGCCACGTTTCCCGGACATGGTCGGGACGTACACCGAGGAGCTCCGTGACCTGGCCAAGGCCGTCGATCCGAAGGTGCGTGAGGGCGTCTACGTCGCGGTCCCTGGCCCGAACTTCGAGACGCCGGCGGAGCTGCGGATGCTGCGCGGATTCGGGGCGGACGCCGTCGGGATGAGCACGGTACCCGAGGTGCTCGTCGCGCGGCACATGGGCATGCGGGTGCTGGCGATCTCCACGGTCACAGACATGGCGACGGGCATCCCGGGCGAGATCGAGCATGTCGACCACGTGCAGGTGCTCGCGGTCGCCGACCGCGCGGGAGCGCGCCTGGGGGAGCTGGTGAAGGGCGTCGTCGCCCGGCTGTGACGGTCAGGCCACGGGTCGTCGAGCTCATCGAGCGAAAGCGTGACGGCGGCCGGCTGGACGCCACCGAGCTCGGAGCGCTGATCGGGTCGTACAGCCGCGGCGAGGTCCCGGATTATCAGATGGCCGCGTTCTGCATGGCGGTGGTCTGGCGGGGCATGGATCGCACCGAGACCGCCGCGCTCACCGCGGCGATGGCCGGGTCGGGTGAACGTCTCGACCTCCGCCGCTTCGGCCGGGTCGTCGACAAGCACTCGACCGGAGGGGTGGGAGACAAGACGACCCTGGTGGTCGCGCCGCTCGTCGCCGCGTGCGGCGTCCCGGTGGCCAAGATGAGCGGCCGCGGCCTCGGCTTCTCCGGCGGGACGTTGGACAAGCTGGAGTCGGTCGCTGGCTACCGCGTCGATCTTTCCACGACCGAATTCCTCGCGCAGCTGGAGCGGATCGGGATCGTTCTCACCGGACAGACCGCCGACCTTGCCCCGGCGGACGGGCTGCTCTACGCGCTTCGCGACACGACCGGAACGGTGCCGTCGATCCCGCTCATCGCCTCGAGCATCATGTCCAAGAAGATCGCCGCAGGCGCGCACGCGGTCGTCCTCGACGTGAAGGTCGGGCGCGGCGCGTTCATGAAGGACCTTGCCTCGGCCCGCGCTCTCGCGCGGGCGATGGTGTCGATCGGTGTTGCCCACCGGATCGCCGTGACCTGTGAGCTCACCGACATGGAGCAGCCGCTCGGCCGGGCGGTCGGGAACGCCCTCGAGGTCGCCGAGGCCGTCGCGACGCTTCGCGGCGCCGGCCCAAGCGATCTCCTCGCGCTCGTGCGCCTGGCCGGGGCGGAGATGCTCGTTCGGGGGCGGAAGACCCGTGATCACAAGAGCGGAGTCGCACGGATCGACCGTGCGATCGCCGACGGCAGCGGCCTCGCCAAGCTTCGCGAGCTCGTCGTCGCCCAGGGCGGCGACGGGCGGATGATCGACGACCCCGCCCGCCTGCCCCGGGCGCCGCGGATCGAGACGCTCTGCGCCCCGCGCACCGCCTACATCGCCGAGATCGCCGCCGACCAGATCGGCCTGGCCTCGGTGCGCCTGGGCGCGGGCCGCGAGCGGAAGGGCGACCCGATCGATCACCGGACCGGCGTCGTGCTGGAGGCGAAGGTCGGCGACCGGGTCGAGCGGGGGGCCCCCTACGCGCAGATCCACACCGCCGGTCGGCCGGAGGATCGTGACGCGATGGCGCAGATCGAGGCCGCCTATCGCTGGAGTGCGCGCGCGGTGCCACGCCGGCGTCTGGTGCTCGGGCGGATCGCCTCCCGCTGACGGAACGACAGCCCGGCGGACCGACGGATTCCCCATAGACTCGATGTGTGATCGCACGCGGGTACCGAGGCCCTGGCGCGGGAATGAACCCGATGCTCCTTATCGCCCTCGTGCTCCTGGGCTTCTACTTCCTGACCGGCAGCCTGCAGGGACCGATCGGGAACGCGTCACGCGACCCCCTCGCCTTCGTCGGCTTCCTCCTGGCGATCGTGCTCGGCATCACCGTCCACGAGTTCATGCACGCGTACGCTGCGCACCGCCTCGGTGACGACACCGGCAAGCTCATGGGCCGGATGAGCCTGAACCCGCTCGCGCACTTCGATCTCTTCGGTACGCTCCTGCTCGTCGTCGCGGGCTTCGGCTATGGGAAGCCGGTGCCGTTCAACGAGTCGCGGCTACGGAGCGCCGCGTCGGTGAGCCTGGTGGCGCTCGCCGGGCCGCTTTCGAATTTCGCGATCGCCGCGGTCTGCGCGATCCCGGTCCGCTTCTCCTCTGCCGATCTTCTCGGGGGCGCATATCGCGAGATCCTGGTGCTCATCGTGTTCTACAACTGCATCCTGGGGGTGTTCAACCTCATTCCGATCCCGCCGCTCGACGGCTCGAATGTCATTTACGGCCTGCTGCCGCCGCGCCAGCAGTACGCCTGGCGGAGCTTCCAGCAGTACGGTCCGATCCTGCTCCTGCTCCTGCTGATCGCTGGCGGCCGGATCCTCCAGACGATCGTGTTCGGACCGGCGACCGCGATCGCCGCGTTCCTTCTCGGAACGCGCTTCTTCTGATGCTCGGTCGAGCAAAGCAGACCTGGCGGGTGGTGCGCGCGGGCGGGTCGGCGGACGACCGACACGCGGCACGGACTGCGCAGATCCTCCGCACGCTCGGCGCCGATGACGAGCTCGTCCAGGCGGGGCTCTGGCACGACATCGCGAAGCCTGCGGATACCCGCCTCTGGCACCGGATCGCCGCGGTGCTCCTGGAGAGCGGTGCGCCGGCGCTTCGGCGTCGACTCGCCCGTGGTGAGAGTGTCTTCGGCCGGTACCTCGATCATCCCCGACGCGGCGCTCTGGAAGCCGAGCGGCGTGGCGCATCGCCCCGGATCGTCGAGCTGATCGCGGCCCACCACGACACCCCGCGCACCAGGGACGCGGCGCTGCTCGCCCGCGCGGATCGCGAGGCCCTGCCGTGATGCCGGTCGGGCCGCGTCCTCCGGCGGTGAGCATCGACGGATTCGAAGGTCCGCTTGACCTGCTCCTCGAGCTCGTCGAGGAGAAGCGTCTCGACATCTTCACCGTCCGCCTGGGCGAGCTCGCCGACGGCTACCTCGCGCGCGTGCGCGCGATGGAAGAGCTCCCGGCGGACGAGGTCGCGGCGTTCCTCTTCGTCGCGTCGCGTCTCGTGCTGCTCAAGGCCCGGAGTCTGCTTCCATCGCTCGAACCGGTGGTCTTTGACGACGACAGCGAGACGGAGGAAGAGCTCCGCCAGCGGCTCATCGAGTACGCCGCGGTGAAGGGGCGGGCCACCGCGCTCGGCGACCGCCTCCGTTCGGGCGAACGCGGCTTCCATCGCGAGGGTGGAACGGTCGTCCTCCCGCCTCGGGGCGGCAGCCCGGACGCGCTCGCCGCGGCGTGGGCGCGGGTCCTCGCGCTGACCCGGCGGACGCCCGAGGATGAGATCGAGATTCCCGGTGAGCGCTACTCGGTGGAGCAGCGGACCGCGGAGATCGAAGCGCTCGTCGCATCGCAGGACTCTCTCACCTTCGTTACGCTGCTCGGGACCCGACCGACGCTCGGCTACGCGATCGTGACGTTCATCGCGCTGCTCGACCTGTATCGGCGCGCGGTCATCGACATCACGCAGGACGAGCTGTTCGGCGAGATCCGCATCGAGCGCAAGGCCGCGCGGACGGAGGACTCATGACGCGATCGGTCATCGCGGCCGCGCTCGAGGCGGTGCTCTTCGTCGCCGAGCGGCCGGTCTCGCGGAACGAGCTGGCGAAGATCGTCGGGGCGGGTCCGCGCGCGGTCGATGACGCGCTGATCGAGATCGAGCGGGCCTACGCCGTCACGGGTCTCCGGCTGGCCCACGATGGGGATGACTGGCAGATCGTCACTGCTCCCGAGGCCGCCCCCTTTGTTGCCGCCTATCTCGGTGCGGACCGGTTGCGGCTCTCCCCGGCCGCCCTCGAGACGCTCGCGGTCATCGCCTACCGCCAGCCGGCGACGCGTGCCGAGGTCGAGGCGATCCGCGGCGTGAACTGCGACCAGACGATCTACACCCTCACCTCACGCCGGCTCATCGAGGAGCGCGGCCGCCGGGAGGCTGCCGGGCGTCCGATCGAGTACGGCACGACCTGGGAGTTCCTCGAGTGCTTTGGCCTCTCCTCCCTCGACGCGCTGCCGACCGCGCTCACTCCGGAGGGGATGCTCCCAGCGGCCACTCCCGCGCCGGCCCAGAAGCCGGTCGCGGTCGGAGCCGAGGGATGACGTCCCTCCGGCGGCCGGCGTCGACCTCCCGGCCTCCACACGCGGTCCGCGCGGGCACGCCGGCGCGCCGTGCCCGCCCGAGTGCCCCGGATGACCGCGTGCGTGTCCAAAAGCTGCTCGCCGAACGCGGGGTCGCGTCGCGGCGTCACGCCGAGACGCTCATCTCTGCCGGCCGGGTCACCAGTCGTGGTCGGCCGATCACGATCGGGCAGAGCGTTGCGCCTGACGCGCCGCTCGAGGTCGACCGGAAGCCGATCGGCGTCGACGTGCGGCACCGCTACATCCTGTTGAACAAGCCCTTCGGCATCGTGTCGACGGCCAGCGACGAGCGCGGAAGGCGCACCGTCGTCTCGCTGGTGAAGAGCGACGAGCGCCTGTACCCGGTCGGCCGGCTGGACGCTGACTCGGAGGGTCTGCTCCTTCTCACCAATGATGGCGCGTGGGCCGAGCGGGTCCTCCACCCGCGTTTCGGCCATCCCCGCGAATACGAGGTCGACGTCACCGGCACCGCGGACGAGAAGACCCTCGCGACCCTGCGGCGCGGCGTCCGTCTCGACGAGGGGATGGCCCA
>JAYVCA010000177.1:0-5902 GCA_043750135.1 Chloroflexota bacterium
GTGAGCTCTACTTTGAACATCGCGTTGGGAAGGGCTTCCGATACGGACCCTTCGACCTCGATGACGTCCTTGTTGCTCGGCTTACTGGCCATAGGCTCCAGACACAAAAAGCTCCGCAGCGATCCGCCACGGGAACCAAAACTGTACCAAAAGAGGACGGTTCACGCAATGCGGCCTCAAGCGGCCACCTCGGCGCGGTCCGCAGGGGCGGTCAGAACGACCGGACCGGACGCCGTGCACCACAGGCTGTGCTCGAAATGGGCCGAAAGAGTGCCATCGGCGGTCACCACGGTCCAGCGATCGTCGAGAGTCCGAGTATCGATCCCGCCGACATTCACCATCGGCTCGATGGCGATGCAGAGGCCCTCCTTGATGACCAGACCGCGGTCGCGGGCTCCGTAATTCGGGACCTGCGGCTCCTCGTGCATCGCGCGGCCGATCCCGTGGCCGACATAATTCCGGACCACGGTGTAGCCCTCGCCCTCGACGTAGAGCTGGACGGCGGCGCCGATATCGCCGATCCGGCCACCGACCCGGGCGGCGGCGATGCCCCGGCGGAGCGCTTCTTCGGTGACCCGGATGAGCTTGGCCGCCGGCGGAGCCACGGTCCCCACCGGGACGGTGATCGCGGCATCGGCATGCCAGCCGTCGACGATCGCACCGGCATCGATGCCGATGATGTCGCCCTCGACGAGGCGCCGCGTCCCCGGGATCCCGTGGACGATCTCCTCGTTCACCGACGTGCAGATCGTCGCCGGATACCCGTAGTAGCCGAGGAACGAGCTCGTTGCGCCACGGCTCGCGAGCTCCGCGGCTGCGATGCGATCGAGCTCTCCGGTCGTGATGCCGGGCCGGACGGCGGCGCGGCACGCCGCAAGCATCGCCGCGACGATGCATCCGGCTTCGCGCATCTTTGCCGTCTCGTCGGCGGTCTTCAGGGTGATCACGCCGCGCTGGCCTCGAAGAGCCGCTGGGTGATCTCGTCGATCGGTCCGACGCCGTTCACTCGGCGGACCAGCCCGCGGGTCTCATAGTGCGCGATGACCGGCTCGGTCTCGGCGAGGTACAGGTCATAGCGCTTGCCGATGAGCTCGGGGCTGTCGTCGGCCCGACCGTGCTCGCGGGCGCGGCCGAGGATCCGCCGGACGAGCTCATCGCGGGGGGCCTGCAGGACGATGACGCGCGCGATGCGTCGGCCGTGCCCGGCCAGGAGCCCGTCGAGCGCCTCGGCCTGGGGCGCGGTACGCGGGAAGCCGTCGAACATGATCCGCTTGTCGCCGCCGAGCGTGGCGACCCATTCGCGGACCATCCCCACGGTCACCTCATCCGGGACGTACGAGCCGATATCGATGTATGACCGGGCCAGCGTCCCGAGATCCGTGGCGCGTCGCAGATGGTCACGAAACAGGTCGCCGGTCGAGAGCTGCACCCAGCCATGCCGATCGCGAAGGCGCTGCGCCTGGGTGCCTTTGCCCACGCCGGGCGGGCCCATGAAGATCAGATCGCCCGTCGATGGCTGGTCGGTCAACGGATGAAGCCCTCGTAGCTCCGCATCAGGAGCTGCGCCTCGAGCTGCTTCATCGTCTCGACCACCACGCCGACGACGATGAGGATGCTCGTTCCGCCCAGGCGGAGCGTCTGCACGCCAGTGATGTCACCGACCAGTGTCGGCATGACGGCGACGATACCGAGGAAGAGAGCGCCGGCGATGGTGATCCGGGTGACGACCCGCCCGAGGAATTCGGCGGTCGGCCGGCCCGGGCGGATCCCCGGGATGAAGCCGCCGTAGCGCTTGATGTTGTCGGCAACGTCGTTCGGGACGAAGGTGAACGCGGTATAGAAGAACGTGAAGGCGACGACCAGGACGAAGTACGCACCGTTGTACAGGAACGCGTTCTGGAAGGCGCCGACCACCGCGGTCGCGCCGTTCTTCAGCCATTCGGTCTCGCTATTGGTGAAGTACTGCGCGATCTGGCTCGGCAGGAGCAGGATCGAGATCGCGAAGATGAT
Organism: Chloroflexota bacterium; assembly: GCA_043750135.1. Classification (GTDB taxonomy): domain Bacteria; phylum Chloroflexota; class Limnocylindria; order P2-11E; family P2-11E; genus UBA4735. The sequence continues at coordinate 2,011 of JAYVCA010000177.1, forward strand.
CGGGATGACCCCGGCACTGTTCACCCGAAGCGGGATGTGCGTTGAGCCGCCCGAGTACATCCGGGTGCCGCGCACGCGCTTGGCGTACTGGACCGGGATCCGCCGCTGGCCCTCCTGGATGAAGATGATGGCCGCGATCACGCCAACACCGATGACGGCGTAGAGCGCGAGCGCCACGTAGTTCGACTGCACGTCGATGGTCTGCTTCAGCGTCTGAGGAAGGCGCCCGACGATACCGGCGAAGATGATGAAGCTGATTCCGTTCCCAATGCCCCGCTCGCTGATGAGCTCACCCAGCCACATGAGGATGAGCGTGCCGGCGGTGAGGGTGACGAGGATCGTGACCGTCAGGCCAAGAGCGGCTGGGCCGAATTCCGGAAGGACCCCGGACCGCTGCATGAAGACCGAAACGCCAATGCCCTGGAGCAGCGCGAGCGGGACGGTGAGGATGCGGGTGTACTGGTTGATCTTGTTCCGGCCGTATTCGCCTTCCTTGCTCAGGCGCTCGAGGGCCGGAATGGTCTGGTTGAGCAGGGTCATGATGATCGAGGCGTTGATATACGGGTTGACCCCGAGCGCCACCACGCTGAACCGCGAGAGCCCCCCGCCGGAGAACAGGTCCAGCAGGTTGATGAGCTGATTCGCGGGGTTATTCAGCAGGTTCTGGAGTGCGGCCTGATCGACTCCGGGGAGCGGGACGTGCGCGAGGAAGCGGAAGACGAGCAGCATCCCGAGGGTGAACAGGATCTTGGAACGCAGGTCCGCGGCGCGGAAGGCGTCACGGAACGTTTCGAAGACCTTCACTTGCGCGTCGCGCCGTAGGCCGTCTGGCGCGGGACGACTTTCTCGGCGATGAGTACGAGCGTGCCGCCGGCCGCCTCGATCTTCTCGCGCGCGGTGACCGATGCACGGTGCGCGTGGACCTCGAGCTTCGTCTGGAGCGCACCGTTCCCCAGGACCTTGATCCGGGCGTCGGAAGCGATGAGCCCCTTCGCCGCGAGCGTGTCCGGGGTGACCTTGCCGTCGACGGCATAGGTGTGCAGCTGATCGACGTTCACCGCGATGTACTCGAGGCGCTGGCGATTCCGGAAGCCGCGGAGCTTCGGGATCCGCATGTGCAGCGGCGTCTGGCCCCCTTCGAACCAGCCCGGGAGCCCCGGACCGGAGCGTGCGAGCTGGCCTTTGGTGCCCTTGCCGGCGGTCTTGCCCTGGCCGGCGCCGGTCCCGCGACCGACGCGGCGGGTGGACTTGCGCGACCCGCTATGCGGCTGCATCTCATTCAGCTTCATGACTTGGTCTTCTCCTCACCCACGTCGACGAGGTGCGCGACGCGGCGGAGCATGCCGCGCAAGGTCGGGCTGTCCTCGTGGCTCACGTGACCGCCGTTGCGGCGCAGCCCGAGGGCAACGAGGGTACGGCGCGCGCCGGCCTTCTCGCCGATCGCGCTCTTGTGCTGGCGGATCAGGAGGCGACTCATGGGACTGCGACCTCCTCGGCGCGCTTGCGCGGACCAAGCGACATGCCGCGGGTCTGTTCGATCTCCTCGCGGGAGCGCAGCATCTGCATCGCCTTGATCGTCGCGCGCACCACATTCACCGGGTTCGAGCTCCCGAGCGATTTCGACAAGATGTCGTGGATCCCCGCGGACTCGACGACGGCGCGCACGGAGCCGCCGGCGATGACGCCGGTCCCCTTCGATGCCGGACGAAGGAGGACCTTTGCCGCGCCGAAATTGGCGGTCACGGGGTGCGGGATCGTCCGGTCGACGAGCGGCACGAGCATGAGGTTCTTCTTGGCATCCTCAACGCCCTTCTTGATCGCATCCGGGACCTCGTCGGCCTTGCCAAGGCCGGCGCCGACGTGGCCACGGCCATCACCGACGACGACGATCGCGGAGAAGCTGAACCGGCGTCCGCCCTTGACGACCTTGGACACGCGGTTGATCTGCACCACGCGCTCGGTCAGCTCGAGGCGATTGCCATCGATCTTCGACATCAGTTCAATCTCCGGCTTCGCCGGGAGAGGCGCCCCAGCGGGTCGTACTCAGATGTCGCGGCAGAGCCGCTCCTCATTCGTTCCTGCATCTAAAACCTCAATCCATTCGAACGTGCTGCTTCGGCGAGGGCCTTCACCCGGCCGTGGTAGCGGTACCCACCGCGGTCGAAGATGACCTCCTCGATGCCCGCGGCCTTCGCCTTCTCGGCGACCCGGGTGCCCACCGCTTTCGCGAGATCGGCCTTCTTGGCGGTGCTGTCCTTCTCCTCCAGCGAGGACGCCTGCGCGAGCGTCCGTCCGGTGCGATCATCGATCACCTGCGCGTAGATATGAGTGAGCGAGCGGAACACCGCCAGGCGCGGGCGCTCCACCGTGCCGGCGAGGTGCTTGCGCACTCGCGTGTGCCGACGGGTCCGCGCGACGTTCCGATTCGTGACTGCCATCTCAGCTCCTCCTAGGCCTTCGCGCCGACCTTGCCGGCCTTGCCCGCCTTGCGGCGGATGTATTCGCCGGCGTACTTCACGCCCTTCGCCTTGTACGGGTCAGGGACGCGAAGGGCCCGGATCTTCGCCGCCATCTCGCCGACGCTCTCCTTGTCGATCCCCGAGACCTTGAGCTTCTGTGGCGTTTCGAGGGCGAACGCAATCCCGGCCGGCGGATCGATCTCGACCGGGTGCGAGAAGCCAAGCGCGAGCTGAAGCTTCTTGCCGGCGAGGGTGGCCCGGTAGCCGGTCCCGCTGATCTCGAGATCTTTCGTGTACCCGGTCGTCACGCCGGTGACCATGTTCGCGAACAGCGAGCGCGACAGCCCGTGGAGGGCGCGGGCCTCCTGAGTGTCGTCCTTGCGGAGCACGTTCACCGTCGCGTCCTCGCGGGCAAGGGTGACGAGCGGGTGGAAGGTGCGCGTGAGCTCACCCTTCGGACCCTTGACCGTCACCTGGTGGCCGTTCACCTTCACGTCGACCCCTGATGGGATCGCGACCGGCAGCTTTCCGATACGACTCATCTTTCCCCCCGCGCTACCAGACGTACGCCAGGACTTCGCCGCCGAGCGCCTTGTGCTCAGCTTCGCGCCCGGTCATCAGTCCGGATGATGTCGACACGATCGCGATGCCCAGGCCGCCGAGCACGCGTGGCATCTCGGTCTTGCGGGCGTACACCCGCAGGCCGGGGCGACTGATCCGGCGGAGACCCGAAACGGCCGGGGTCTTACCGCCGATGTACTTGAGCCGCAGCACGAGCTGCGGACCGGCTGGCAGGACCTCGCCTTCCTTGGACGGCTTGCGCTCGCCCGCGGCCTCGACGGCGTAGCCACTGATGAAGCCCTGGGCCTTCAGAATGCGGGCGACCTCCACCTTCATCCGGCTCGACGGGATCGAGACCGACTCGTGGCGCGCTCCCGCGGCGTTGCGGACCCGCGTCAGCATGTCGCCGATCGGGTCGCTGACGGTCACACCACGAGGCCGCTTGATCTTGGGCGCGGACACTTTGCGCGGCGGACGGGGAGCGTCGCCGCCCGGCTGCTCGGTCGTTGTGGTCGCGGTCACTTCTGTCGTCATATCCGTTCTTCCTACCAGCTCGACTTCGTCACGCCGGGGAGCTCACCGATGAGCGCACGCTCGCGAAAACAGATCCGGCAAAGGCCGAACTTGCGCATATACCCGCGTGGCCGTCCGCAGGCCCCGCACCGGTTGTAGCCCTGGGTCTTGAACTTTGGCTCGGCCTGCGACTTCAGGATGAGGCTCTTCTTCGCCATCTCTCGCTCCTTCTAGGTCTGCGACGCTGCCGTGCGGAACGGCATGCCGAGATGACGGAGGAGCGCGCGCCCCTCCTCGTCGGTCTTCGCCGTGGTCACGATCGTGATCTCGAGACCGCGGAGGCGGTCGATCTTGTCGTA
>JAYVCA010000178.1:0-7631 GCA_043750135.1 Chloroflexota bacterium
CTCGGGGTACGGCATCCCGAAGTTGCGGAGGATGTTCTCCTCGGTGTCGGCGCCGCGCTGCTGCCCCACCACCACGACCGGACCGACGCCCGCAAGCTCAGCGATACCGCCGATGATCGCCGGGTCGTCCCGGAACGTCCGGTCCCCGTGCAGCTCCTGGAACTTGTCGAACACCGTCTCGATGAGCTCAAGGGAATGCGGACGCTTCAGATCACGCGCAAGCTGGACCGCGTCCCAGGCGGAGGTACGCCTCTCGCCCGCGACCCTAGAGGGGTCGACGAGAAGACCGCCATCAGCGGCGAGGTGACCGTTCTCCTCCACGATCCGCTTGCCAAGGAACCGATCGACCATCGACATGGCTACAGGCTCCAGCGCAGGTCGCGCGCGGACGGTCGGAACGCGGTGAGAAAATAGGCCACGCGGTCGCGGAGCTGAGCGCGAGGGACGACCTGATCCACAAAGCCGTGCTCGAGGACGAACTCGGCGCGCTGGAACCCCTTCGGCAGCTTCTCGCCGATGGTCTGATCGGTGACCCGGGCACCGGAGAAGCCGATGAGCGCGCCCGGCTCGGCAAGGATGACGTCGCCGAGGGAGGCGAACGACGCGAGGACGCCGCCGGTCGTCGGATCGGTGAGCAGGCTCAGGTAGAGCACGCCGGCGTCGTCGAGGCGGGCGAGCGCGCCCACGATCTTCGCCATCTGCATGAGCGACAGCGTGCCCTCTTGCATCCGCGCTCCCCCGGACGCGCAGACGATGATGAGTGGGGCCTTCTCGGCAAGCGCTCGCTCGGCGGCACGGGTGAGCTTCTCGCCGACAACGCTGCCCATCGACCCGCCCATGAATGCGAAGTCCATGACCGCGAGCTGCACCACGATCCCGGAGACCGTCGCTCCGCCGCAGATCGCCGCGTCCTTCTCGCCGCTCTTCGTTTGCGATTGGATGATCCGTGTCGGGTATGGCTTCTGATCGACGAACCCGAGCGGATCACCGCTGACCAGGTCTTTGTCCATCTCGGCAAAGCTTCCCTTGTCGACAAGAAGCTCGATCCGTTCGCGTGCGCCGAGGCGGAAGTGATGCGTGCATTTCGTGCAGACGTTGTGATTGCGCGCCAGCTGCTTGTTGAACAGCATCGCTCCGCAGGTCGGGCACTGGGTCCAAAGGTCCGACGGAAAGTCCTTGCGTTGCCGGCCGAACGGCATGCGAAGCCTCATCGCGCCGACAGGTCCTCCTCCAGGAACCAGCAGAGCGCGACCGTACCCGGACCCGCATGCGCAGCGAGCACCGGCCCGGCTTCGTCGGTCCAGTACTCGACGCAGTGGTAGCGCGTCTGGACCCACTCGCCCAGCGCCCGCGCGCGTTCCGGGGCATTGCAGTGCAGGCTCGACGCGTGGATCCGCGCGCCGGCAGGGATGCGGGCCGAGATGAGCTCTTTCAGCAGCGCCATGCCTTTCTCGCGGGTCCGGGCCCGATCGATCGACTCGGCCTTCCCATGCGCGATATCGAGGATCGGCTTCATCGAGAGCAGCGAGCCGAACATCGCCGCGGCCCCGGAGATGCGGCCCGACCGCCGGAGGAAGTCGAGAGTGTCGATGAGCGCGAGCAGCTGGGTGCGGTCGGCGAGCGTTCGGGCGAGCGCGGCGGTCTCGGCGAGCGATCGGCCGTCGCGACGCGCTCGGGCGCACGCCGTTGCGATGAGCCCGATCGATCCCGCGGTCGTGTGCGTGTCGACGACCACGATCTCGGTGCCAAGGATCTGCCCGCCGGTCGTCGTGGCGACCGAATACGTCCCGGAGAACTCGGCCGCGACGGTGAGGACGAGGATCTTGTCGTAGCCGTCGCGCACGGCCTGCTCATAGACCTCGCGGCACTCGCCGATCGACGGCTGGGACGTCGTCGGTCGCGCGTTCGGCTGCGCGATCCGCACGTAGAACTGCTCGCTCGAGAGGTCGACCCCGGCGGTGTACGACTCCGCTCCAAAGCTCACGTGGAGCGGCAGGAATCGGATATCGAGATCACGGCGGGCGTCGGGCGCGAGGACGGTCGTGCCGTCGACGACGATAGCGAATGGATGTTTTGCGCTCATATGACGAGCGACACCTCCCCAGCCAGGATCCGCTGCTGACCATAAGGGGTTCGGACGACCAGCGCACCATCTTCGGCAAGGGCTTCGGCACGCCCTCGGAATGGCGGCTGACCGGCCCCACGGACCTCGACCTCGCGTCCGAGCATGACCGCGCGGACCCGCCAGGCGTCGAGCGCCGCCCCGTGGGACGCCGGGTCGGCGACGCGATCGAGCTCGGCCGAAAGGCGGACGAGGAGCGCGAGTCGGTCCACCTCGTGCCCCGCGATCCGGAGCGAGGTCGCCCGGTCGGCGAGCTCCGGCGGGAAGTCCTCCCGGCGCTGCCTTACGTTCACCCCGATGCCGACGACGAGGGAGTCGGCGGTCGCGTGCGCGAGGACGCCGGCGACCTTTCGTCCGTCGTACCAGACATCGTTCGGCCACTTCAGCCCGGCACCGGAGGCTCCCGATCCGTCGAGCGCGCGGCACAGCGCGACCCCCGCCAGGAGCGAGAACAGCGCTGGTTCGGTCGGAGCGGGACGCAGCAGCCACGACGCGAGCAGGGCCTGGCCTGTGGCAACCTGCCAGCTCCGGTCGCCCCGGCCGTGCCCGCCGGTCTGGAAGTCGGCGACGACGACCGCGGGCGATGCGCCGGAAGCGGCGAGCTCACGCGCGCGATCCTGGGTCGACGCGATCCGGGAGTGGTATTCGACCTCGCGGCCGATGGCCCTGCGGAGCGCGGAGCGAACGGCCGGCAGGGCGAGGAGCGCGAGGCGGTCGGTCACGCGGCGAAGGCTAGGTGAAGTTCAGCTGGCGCTTAGCGGAGCGTCACCGGCACGCGGACGATCTCGTCGATCTCGCCGTCCTTCGGGCTCCGGGAGAAGACCTCGACGAACGCGATCGTGTCGGCGGCCACGCCGCCATAGGTCACGTTCACGGTATAGGTGCCCCGTCCCGGGGCGCCCTGACTCGCTGTCGTGTTCCCCGACACGATGACCCGGCCGGCGGTATCGGTGAGCCGCCACTGGAGCGCCGCCTCGAACACACTTGCGTCGCCGCTCAGGGTGAACGGGGACGCCAGACGCGCGTTCGCCGTCGGGGTCTTCACCGTGATCGCGCCCTTCGCCGAGGTGAGCGCGGTCGGTGAGGGCGAAGGAGACGGACTCGGTGTCGGCGAGGGACTCGCGGTCGGCGTCGCCGACAAGGCCACCAACGTGGTCGAGGACGGCAAGCCGGCGCCCGGCCCGCCGCAGGCGGCGGCAAGCAGCAGACACCCCGCGAGCGCGACGAAGCGACGCATCATCAGGTGCAACGCAGCTGACGGCCCGCCGTCACGAGCTCCGCAGGACCTGCGCCCCAGCGGCGCGGACCCGCACCACGCGGCCCCGGCCGGGTGCACCGGCGAGCGCGGAGGCCTCCTCCATTGCGGCGGTCACCCGGCCCGCCAGGCGGGTGGGCGCGACGGCAAGCACCGTCGGTCCGGCGCCGGAGAGCGCGGCGCCGAACGCGCCGGCGTCGCAGGCTGCGCGCACGACATCATCGAGCGCGGGCACCAGCCGCAGGCGCGCCGGTTGGTGCAGGCGGTCCTGCATCGCGGTCCGCAGGAGCGCGCCGTCCGCCTTCAGGACCGCGGCGACCAACGCCGACGCGTGCGCGAGATTGAACACGGCGTCGGAGCGCGACACCTGCGCTGGGAGCACGCCGCGGGCCATGTCCGTCGCGAGGGCGGCCGAGGGCACGAGGAGGCAGATCCGCCAGGCTGCCGGAAAGGCGAAGCGCACGGCGAGCGGCCCGTCGTGATGCGGGACCGCGACGGTGAACGCACCATAGAGCGCGGCAGCGACGTTGTCGGCGTGTCCTTCGACCTCCGCGGCGACCCGCAACAGGGTCCGCCGTCCGAGCGGCTCCCCGAGCAGCGCGTTCGCCGCGACGACCCCGCCAACGATCGCCGCGGCGCTCGAGCCGAGGCCGCGCCCCTGCGGGATCGCCGAGCGCTGGGTGACGTGCTGCGCCGGGAGCATGGTCCCGATCGCTTTCGCCGCGGCGCGGGCGGCGACGACGAAGAGGTTGTCCTCGCCGGTCGGGATCCCCTCGGCCGCTTCATCGACGCTCACCGACCAGGTGCGCGCCGCGCGAAGCTCGAACTCGGCGACGATCGGCAGGGCAAGGCCGAACGAATCGAAGCCGGGCCCGAGGTTCGCGCTCGTCGCGGGTACCCGGACGCGGAGCTCGTTCACGATCGAAGGGCGGCGCGGACCGCGTCGATGTCGGCGGGGACGTCGATGAGCGCCGGTGCGAGCGAGACCGCCCGATCGGGATCCTTCATGCCGTTCCCGGTGAGGACGCAGACCACCGACGCCGGCCGCGTCCCGCCGCGGCGAACGTGCGCGAGGAGACCGGCAACGGATGCCGCGCTGGCCGGCTCGCAGAAGATGCCCTCGGAGCGTGCCAGGAACCGGTACGCCTCGAGGATCTGCTCGTCGGTCACGGCCTCGATCGCGCCGCCGGACTCGTCGCGCGCCCGCACCGCGCCGTTCCATGACGCCGGGTTGCCGATCCGGATGGCGGTGGCGATGGTCTCGGGCTCGGCGACCGGAGCGCCGTTCACGATCGGTGCGGCGCCGGCGGCCTGATAGCCGTGCATCCGCGGTCGCCGGCGGGCGAGCCCGCTTTCGGCGGCCTCACGAAAGCCCTTCCAGTACGCCGTGATGTTCCCGGCGTTCCCCACCGGGATGCAGAGCATCTCCGGGGCGTCGCCCAGCGCCTCGCAGATCTCGAACGCGGCGGTCTTCTGGCCCTCGATCCGGTAGGGATTCACGCTGTTCACCAAGGTCGCCTCGCCGCTCGTGGCGAGCGCGCGGGACAGCTCGAGCGCCGTGTCGAAGCTGCCGCGTACCGCGACGATGGTCGCCCCGAAGGCGATGGCCTGGCCAAGCTTCCCCAGCGCGACGTGGCCCGCCGGAAGGATGACCGCACAACGGAGACCGGCCCGCGCGGCGTACGCGGCGGCGGAAGCCGCGGTGTTCCCGGTCGAGGCGCAGAGCACCGCGTGCGCGCCCTCCTCGATCGCCTTTGCGACCGCGAGCACCATCCCGCGGTCCTTGAACGATCCGGTGGGATTCGCGCCCTCCACCTTGAGCCAGATCTCGGCGATCCCGGTCTCGCGCTCGAGCGCGGCGGCGCGTACGAGCGGCGTGCCGCCTTCACCGAGAGTGAGGCGCGGGGTGCGCGCGGTGATCGGCAGCCGGTCGCGGTAGCGCTCGAGCAGCGGGACGGCCGGGTTGGCCGGGTTGGCGAGAGGCACGCGGGCATGCTAGCCCGCGGGTCCCGCGTACGATTCCGCGCGTGACACTCAGCAGGCGCGAACGGCGGCTCCTCTTCGCGCTCGTGGTGCTGGCGATCATGTTCCTCGGGCTGCAGATCGCGGCCGCGGTCTGGGTCGCCGTGGCGAGGATCGCTGACGTCGTGCTCATCTTCATCGTCGCGTGGGCGTTCTCCTACCTTCTCGCCCCGCTCGTCGACCGGCTCGACCGACGCACCGCGCTGAACCGCACCGGCGCGGTGCTCGTCGTGTACGTGGGCATCGCGATCGTGCTGGCAGGTGTGCTGGCGCTCGCGCTCCCGGCCTTCGCCGAGCAGCTGGCCGGATTCGCTAGCCGGACCCCGGAGTACACCGTGCGGGCGGACCGGGCGGTCAGCGATTTCCAGGATGGTCTCGCGGCGAGCGGTGTGCGGGTGAACATCGTCGACTTCTACGACGCGCTCCCGGGCCGGCTGGGCGAGGCGGCGGGAGCGTTCGTCACCGACGCGCTGGGCCTGGTGTCGGCGACCGCCACGGTGCTGTTCAACACGCTCCTCGTCCTCATCATCGCGTTCGTCATGCTCATCGACGGAGATGCCCTGTGGCGGCGGTTCGTCGCGCCTCTTCCCCGCTCGCTGCAGAGCGAGGCCGAGCTGTTCCGCGCGAGCGCCGATCGCGCGTTCGGTGGCTTCGTGCGCGGGTCACTGATCCTTGGGCTGATCTACGGGACCGGCACCTTCGCGATCCTGGCCGGCCTGGGGATCCCATTCTCGGGTGTCCTTGCGGTGTTCAGTGGGCTCGTCGTGGTGATCCCGATCTTCGGCCCGGTGCTCGCGATGGTCCCGGCCCTCATGATCGCGGCCCTCGGGACGCCCGACCGGCTGCTCTTCGTCTTCGTGCTCATCGTCCTGTTCCAGCAGGTCACGCTCAACGTCATCGGGCCGCGCATCATGTCGCGCACCATTGGGATCCACCCGCTGTTCGTGTTCGGCGCGTTGCTCCTCGGTTCGCGCATCGCCGGCTTCTGGGGTGTCCTGCTCGCCATGCCGATCGCCGGGATCATCGGGACCTTCGTCCGCTACGGTGTGGAGGTCACCCAGGGCCGCCGGCGGCGGACCGATGCCGCCGCGCTCATGGACGAGCCGCTGACCAAGGAGGCCACCTGACCCGCCACATCCTGGTCACGAACGACGATGGGATCGAGAGCGATGCGCTCGGACCGCTCGCCGACGCGCTCTCGGTGCTCGGCGCGGTCGACATCATCGCGCCTGAACGGAACTGGAGCGGCGCGGGCCACAGCATTACCCTCTACCGGCCGCTCCGCTGCCGCCCGACGCATCTGCGCACCGGCCAGCCGGCCTTCATGTCCGATGGCTCGCCGACCGACTGCGTGCGCCTCGCGGTCCTGGGCTTCCTTAAGCACAAGCCCGATCTCATCGTGAGCGGGATCAACCGCGGGGCGAATATGGGCGACGACATCACCTACTCCGGGACCGTGGCCGCGGCGATGGAAGGGCTGCTCTCGGACATCCCGTCGATCGCGATCTCGCTCGGTGCGTTCGGCGCGGACATCGACTTCAGCACCGCGGCGTCGTTCGCGGCGCTGCTCGCGCGCAACATCCTCGACCGCGGCTTTGCCTCGGACGCGCTGCTCAACGTGAACGTGCCGAACCTGCCACGGGATCGGATCGCCGGGGTCGAGGTGACGAAGCTCGGGAAGCGTGTCTACAACGACCAGCTCATGGAGCGCCTCGATCCATACGGCAATCCGTATTACTGGGTCGGCGGCCCCGCCGGGTCCGACGATGCGGAGCCGGGGACGGACATCGCGGCGATGCGCGCCGGCAAGATCAGCGTGACGCCGATCTACCTCGACCTCACCAGCCACGCGCTGATCGACGAGCTGCGGCAGTGGGATTGGGGCTGGTCGACGCCGGTGGAGGTCTCGCCCGAGCTCGACCGCACCTGATGCGCAAGGTCGACCTCGCGGCGCAGCTCCAGCGAGCCGAAGGAGCGCTCCTCGAGCTGAACCTCCGCCCGGATCCGGCTGCGCCCGCTGGTGAGGTGCGGATCGAGCGGATCGATGGTGTCATCTGCCTGGCGGTGCCGGCAGCACCGGTCCCGTACGTCAACCGCGCGCTGGGGTTCGGCACCCTGGCGGCGGCGACCCCACGGCTCCTCGATCGGCTCATCGCCCACTACGACGCGCTCGGACGGGAGACCCGCATCAGCGTCGCACGCGGGCACACCCCGGAGGCGGCGATCCGGCTG
>JAYVCA010000179.1:0-3560 GCA_043750135.1 Chloroflexota bacterium
CGGGGACAACACCACCCTCACCGTCACCCTGATCACCCCGATCGCCCTCGAGGAAGGCCTGCGCTTCGCGATCCGCGAAGGTGGCCGGACCGTCGGCGCGGGCGTCGTCACGAAGATCCTGGAATGAACGAGCTGAACGGGCTGATCGTCACGCGACACGACCGGTCCTCGGGCCTCGTTGCGGAGGTCCGGTAAGCGATGGCAAAGCAGCGGATCCGCATTCGCCTGAAGGCCTACGACCACAAGCTGATCGACCAGTCCGCGGCGCAGATCGTCGAGACCGCGCAGCGCACCGGCTCGACGGTGACGGGCCCGGTCCCGCTGCCGACGCGCATCGAGAAGTTCACGGTCATCCGCAGCCCGTTCATCTACAAGGACTCGCGCGATCAATTCGAGATCCGCACCCATAAGCGGCTCATCGACATCAACGACCCGTCCCAGAAGACCGTCGACGCGTTGATGAAGCTGAACCTGCCTGCCGGCGTCGACATCGAGATCAAGCTCTAAAGGCGAGAACGAAAATGACTGACGAGACGAAGGTCGAGGAGACCACACCCGAAAGCTCCGCTGCCACGACCGGTGCGCAGGCGCCGGACCTGGCGCGCCCGATGATCCTCGGGCGCAAGATCGGGATGCTCCAGCACTTCCGGCCGGACGGTTCGGCGGTCGCCGCGACGGTCATCGCCGCCGAGCCGAACGTCGTCACCAGTGTTCGGACGAAGGCGCGGGACGGCTACACCGCGATCCAGATCGGCTACGGCACGGTAGACAAGAAGAAGCTCAGCAAGCCGGAACTCGGCCACCTCGCCGCGTCCGGCGCGGTCGTCCAGCACCTGTCTGAGATCCGGGTCGACGATGTCGACGGGTTCGCCGCGGGTCAGGCGCTCGGCGTCGAGCGCTTCCAGGTGGGCGACAAGGTCCATGTGGTCGGGATGTCGAAGGGCAAGGGCTTCCAGGGTCCGGTGCACCTTCACCACTTCTCGCGCGGCCCCAAGTCCCACGGCTCGGACCACCTGCGCCGTCAGGGCTCGGTCGGCTCGGGCACGACGCCCGGTCGAGTCTGGAAGGGCCTCCGCATGGCCGCCCACCAGGGCGCCGATCGCGTGACCGTTCGCAATCTCGAGGTCCTGCGCGCCGACGTGGACCGCTCGCTCCTAGTGATCGCGGGGGCGGTCCCCGGGGGCCGGAACGGCATCGTCATGGTGAGGAAGGCCTGATGGCTGAGAAGAAAGTGACCGCTGCGACGGCGAAGAAACCGACGGCGCCCGCCACGGCCGCCGCGAAGAAGACGGCCGCGGCGAAGTCCCCGGCCAAGCCAGTCAAGCCGGTCAAGCCGATCAAGGTGGCCACTCCGGCCAAGGCGGCAAAGAAGGCCGTCGCGCGACCGGTGACCCGGACCGCCACTCGGCCGGTCGAGCCCCGCGCCGCCACGCCGTCGCCGGTCGGCGAGCCACGGAAGAAGATCGCGGCATCGCCCCTTCCGACGGCGCCTGCCGGCCACGCGCCGGTCGTTGCCGCGAATGGCTCAGCGTCCGGCAGTGTCGCGCTCCCTGCGGCCCTCGCCTCGGCCAAGACCGATCGTGGTGTCCTGTTCCAGGCGTTCGTCGCGTCCGAAGCGAATGCCCGTCAGGGCAACGCGGCGACAAAGAACCGTGCCCGGGTTCGCGGCGGCGGCGCGAAGCCGTGGAAGCAGAAGGGCACCGGCCGCGCTCGGCAGGGCTCGACCCGCGCGCCGCACTGGCGGCACGGCGGCGTCGTCTTCGGACCGAACGGCCGGACCTACGACCAGCGGATCCCCGAGAAGATGCGGCAGGCCGCGTTCGCACGGGCCTTCGCTACGCAGGCCGCCGCGGGGCGGGTCATCGTCTTCGACGAGATCGGCGGGCTTTCGGAGCGTCCGCGCTCGCGCGAAGTCGCGGACTGGGTGGCCACGATCGGCGACACCGGCCGCGCGCTCATCGTCACCAGCGAGCGTTCCGAAGGCCACGACCGCGCGATCAACAACCTGCAGGGCGTCGAGCTCCGCACCGTCGGTTCGCTCCGGCTCGGCGATCTGCTCCGCTTCGACACCCTGCTCGTCGCGCGCGGGACGCTGGATGCCCTCGCCGCTCGCGCGGGCGGCAGCCAGAGCGAAGGGGGTACGAACTAGATGCGTGGCACTCTGGTCCTGCTGCGACCGGTCATCACCGAGAAGTCGATGACCGAGACGAACGCCGGTCGGTACACCTTCGCCGTGATGAAGGACGCCTCGAAGCTCGAGATCGCGCAGGCGGTCGCGGAGGCCTTCAAGGTGGACGTTCGCGCGGTGAACACCATCACCGTCCGCGGCAAGTCGCGCCGCGTGGGCAAGCGCGTCGGCAAGAAATCCGACTGGAAAAAGGCGATCGTCACGCTTGCCGCCGGCCAGCGCATCGAGCGCTACTTCGTGGAGGGCGTATGACGATGACCGAGATGCGGCTCCGCCGCAGCGAGGGCATTCCGGCAGCCTTGAGCGCGTCTCCGCGGCGCAGCCGCGAGATCGAGCAGGGGGTGTAAACGGAATGCCACTGAAGAAGTACAAACCGATCACGCCGATCCGCCGTTTCCGCCAGTCGGCCGGCTTCGAGGAGCTGACGAAGGGCAAGAAGGCCGAGAAGCGTCTCACTGAGTCGTCGAAGCACTCCGGCGGTCGGAACGCACAAGGCCGCGTGACCACGCGCCACCGGGGTGGAGGCGAAAAGCGCCGATACCGCATCGTCGACTTCAAGCGCAACAAGGACGGGATCCCGGCGAAGGTGACCGCGATCGAGTACGACCCGAACCGCTCCGCCCGGCTCGCGCTCCTGACCTACAAGGACGGCGAGAAGCGCTACATCCTCGCGCCCTTGGATCTCAAGGTGGGGGACACCGTCCTTTCCGGTCCGACCGCGGAAGCGCGGAATGGCAACTGCATGCCGCTCGAGAACATCCCGACCGGCACCCAGATCCATGGGATCGAGCTCCAGCCGGGGCGGGGAGCGCAGATCGTCCGGTCCGCCGGCGGCGTCGCCCAGCTCGTGGCGAAAGAGGGCGACTACGCGCAGGTCCGGCTGCCCTCGGGTCAGATCCGCATCATTCACGTCCATTGCCGCGCCACGGTCGGACAGGTCGGCAACATCGAGCACGAGAACCAGAAGGTCGGCGGCGCCGGACACATGCGCCACATGGGTTGGCGGCCGTCGGTCCGTGGCGTCGTGATGTCGCCGCGCGACCACCCGCACGGTGGCGGCGAGGCGAAGTCTCCGGTCGGCGGTCAGGCGCAGACGCCGTGGGGAAAGCCGGCGATGGGCTTGAAGACCCGCCGGAACCCGAAGACGGATCGCTTCATCATCAAGTCGCAGAAGAAGAGGAAGTAGGCCATGTCGAGGTCGGTCAAGAAGGGCCCGTTCGTCGAGGCCAAGCTGCAGAAGAAGATCGAGGGGCTGAACGCGCGTAACGAGAAAAAGGTCATCAAGACCTGGTCTCGCGCGTCGATGATCCTGCCGACGATGGTCGGCCACACGATCGCGGTGCATGACGGCCGCCGGCACGTGCCGGTCTAT
>JAYVCA010000180.1:0-3004 GCA_043750135.1 Chloroflexota bacterium
GGGCTCACCGACCGGGTCGAAGAGACCGATGCACTCGTCGAGCTGCTGCGCGAGCTGCCGTCCGGGAGCGTGCTCCGGCTTCGCGATCTCGCCGCCGACCCCTACCAGCTGCTGCGCGCGAATCCCGGGTCCGCGCCGCAAGGCGTCGAGGCGCTCGTCGAGCGGCTCCGCCGGGAGGCGCCAGAGGTGCGGCCGGCAGCATGAGCGAGTTCCTCGATCGGGCGCGGCTGATCGTGCAGGGCGGCAACGGCGGGCGCGGGATCATCTCGTTCCGCAAGGAGGCGCACGTCCCGCGCGGCGGCCCGGACGGCGGCGACGGTGGCCGGGGCGGTGACGTCGTCCTTCAAGTTGACGGCGGGCTCACCACGCTCGTGGAGTTCCGCTTTCGGCGTACCCAGGCGGCGCCGAGCGGAAGCGATGGCGGCGGGAAGAACAAGAGCGGCAAGGCCGGCTCCGATCTCATCCTGCGCGTACCGCCGGGGACGATCATCACCGACCGGAAGACCGGCGCGGAGGTCGCCGACCTCACCCACGCCGGCGAGGAGCTCATCGTTGCGCGCGGCGGGCGGGGCGGCAAGGGCAACGCGCGGTTCGTCTCAAGCGTGCGGCGAGTCCCGCGCATTGCCGAGGACGGCGAGCGGGGGGAGAGCCGGGAGCTGGACCTCGAGCTGAAGCTCATCGCTGACATCGGCCTGGTGGGCCTGCCGAACGCCGGAAAATCGTCGCTCCTCGCGGCGCTCACCCGCGCACAGCCGAAGATCGCCGACTACCCCTTCACCACCCTCACCCCAAACCTCGGTGTCGCGCGGATCGACGACCGCGAGCTGGTCGTGGCCGACATCCCCGGACTCATCGAGGGAGCACACACCGGCGTCGGGCTAGGAGAGGAGTTCCTCCGCCACATCGAGCGCACCCGGGTCATCGTCCATGTCGTCGACGCCGCGCTCCCCGACCCGCTCGCCGACATCGCGACGGTGGATACCGAGCTCGCGGCCTATGGGCATGGGCTCACCGAGCGGACGACGATCTATGCGCTCAACAAGATGGATCTCCCTGACGCCCGGACGAACGCCGGCGCCCTCGCCGCCGCGCTGGGAGAACAGGTGAACGCGATCTCGGCCGCGAGCGGCGAGGGCGTTCCCGATATCGCGCGCCGGATCTTCGCACTCTGCCCGCCGCGGCCGATCGTCGCGCCGGCCGAGCCGGCCGAGCGCCGGATCGCGTTCAGCGGGACGGCTCGCGACTGGACCGTGACGAAGGAGGCCGCAGGCTATCGGGTGACCGGTGGCCGTGCCGAGCGCCTTGCGACCGGCATCGACTGGGAGAGCCCCGACGCCGCGGCGTACTTCCAGCGACTGCTCCAGAAGACCGGCATCGAGGGTGAGCTCCGCGCGCTCGGCGCGAAGGACGGCGACACCGTGCGCATCGGCGAGAAGGAGCTCGAATGGCACGAGCGCGGTGCCGGGGCGTGAGGCTGGGCGTGTTCGGCGGGACGTTCGACCCGGTCCATGTTGGTCATCTCGCCATCGCCCGCGCTGCCCTGGAGGCGGTCCCGCTCGACCGGGTCCTGTTCGTCCCGGCACGCCGCTCACCGCTCAAGGAGCGCGGCCCATTCGCCAGTGAGGCCGACCGCCTCGCGATGCTCGAGACCGCGATCGCCGACGAGCCGCGTTTCTCCCTCTCACACGCTGAGCTCGAGCGCGAGGGTCCCTCCTACACCGTCGAGACGATCGAGCGGCTTGCCGGCGAAGACGAGCTCTTCCTGATCCTCGGAAGCGACGCGCTGGCCGACTTCGCGCGCTGGAAGGATCCCGAGCGGATCGCTCGGCTGGCCACGCTGCTCGTCGCCGACCGCCCAGGCGCGCCGCTACCGGCACCCGACGCGCCGGTACGGATGTTCGATGCTCCCCGGCTCGACATCTCGTCGCGCGAGCTGCGCGCGCGCGCCGCCCGCGGGCGCTCGCTGCGGTACCTTGTTCCGGAGGCCGCATGGCGGCACATCGAGGCGCGGGGACTGTACCGCGCGGAGGGACCATCGCCGCGAACGAGCTGACCGCGCGCGCGCTCGCCGACATCGTCGTCGACGCGGCCACCGACAAGAAGGCCGAGGACGTTCTGGTGCTGAACGTCGCCGAGCTCACGAGCTTCACCGACCTCTTCGTCATCTGTAGCGGACGGAGCGAGCGGCAGGTGCAGGCGATCGCCGACGGCATCGTCGAGAAGGCCAAGGACGCGGGCCGCATTCCGGTGGGGGTCGAGGGCTACGCCTCCGGACGCTGGATCCTCATCGATCTCAGTGATGTCGTCGCCCACGTGTTCGTGCCGGAGGAGCGCCAGCTGTATCGGCTCGAGCGCCTCTGGGGCGACGCACCGGTCGTGTTGCAGATCGAGTAGCGGCCGCTACGGCGTGGCGAGGTACCGCACGAGGCGGCCGAACACGTCGAGGATCCAGAGGGACGTGTCGTCACGGGCGACCGAGTAGCTCGGGATCGGGACGCTGGTCAGGACGGCACCGGTGGTGCGCTCGATGAGATCAAGGGTCAGGCCCGGCACCCACGCCCCGCGGTCGGTCGCGACGATCGAGCCCACGCCTTCACGGCCCAGCAGCACGCCGGCCGGGTATGCCGCCGCCACCGCGTTCGTGCGCGCGTCGATGCGGAGGAGGCCGCCCGCTCCGCTGGTCGATCCGCCGCGCACCCAGACGTCGTCGCCAAACACCGCGATGGCGACGGCCCAATCGCTCACCGCGATCGTCGCGACGACGGCACTGCGCCCGGTGTCGACGCGCGTCACCATTCCGGCCGCACTGTTCAGCACCCACAGCGTGCCGGGCGCAACGGCCATCTCCGTCGGCCCGGAGGCGACCGGGATCCGCGCGGTCACGGTCATCGTGCGGGGATCGACGCGGACGACGGCGTTGTTCGCGTAGTCACTCGCCCACACCGCGTCGTCGCCAGCCGCCACCGCCCATGGATCGAAGCCCAGGACGACCGTGGCGCTGACC
>JAYVCA010000181.1:0-4220 GCA_043750135.1 Chloroflexota bacterium
CCCTCGGTGCGGCGACGGCGACCTTCGCCTTCACCGTGCATGCGCCCTATCTCGTGGGCGCCCAGCTCCAGCTTCCGCGGCTGCTGCACCGGGCCGAAGCCTCGCTCCTCATCCTCCTGTACTCAAGCCTGCCGGCGGCCGCCGGAGCGTCACACACCTACGCCTTGGCCTGGAGCGCGATCGACCCGGCCACGGCCCGGACGGTCGCCACGGGTACGACACCGCTGGGGACCGTCAACGACGGTGGGAGCGGGACGTTCTTCGCCCCATTCGTCGCGCCCGCGCTCCGCGGGAGCTACCGGCTGCAGCTCGAGGTGCGCGAGGGCACGCGGGCGGTGAGCGAGGCCCAGACGCTCCTGGTCGAGCTCGCCGGGGCCCGCACCTATCCCGACGACCGGGACAGCGCGCCTCGGCCCGCGCCCGGACCGACCCTGACCCCCCGGCCCTCCGGTTCGACGCGGCCTTCGCCGTCGGCGAACCCACGCGGCCGCTCGCCGGGGCCGTCCGCCAGACCGTAGGTCCGCTGCGGGTCAGCGCCAGCGGCTGAGGATGTTCTCCCGCTGGAATGCCAGGCGCGCGGCGAAGAACACGACCAGATCCACGACGATCAGGAAGATCGTCGTGTTCACGAACGAGTCGTTGTTCAGCACGACGCGCCCGGTGACCTGGGCGATGCCGATACCAACGACCGGCACGACCACAAGGCCGCCGATCTGCTGCGCGACGCGCACGTCGTTCACCCGCGTCGAGATAAGGATCCCCAGGTTCACCGAAAGCAGCGTGAGGAGCGGGACCATCATCACGATCGCGAGCAGCCACCGCGGCGCGGTCACCGCCCGCACCGCTGCGCCGCTCCCGATCAGGCGGACCGAGGTGAGGTAGATGAGATACGCGAGCCAGGTGACGAGGACCGCTGGGATCGTCGAGGCGAGGCTCTTGCCGAGCAGCAGCTCGCCGACCCGCACCGGCGTCGCGAGGAGCGGCTCGAGGGTCCGGGCGCTCTTCTCGCCGATGACCGAGTAGATCGCGATCGTGAGCGGCACGACCGTCGGGATGAGCATGAACAGGATGAGGAAGTAGGTCGCGATCAGGCCTTGCACCGCGTCGGTCGGGTCGAGCCCGACCACCGCGGGTGACGCGGCGTAGAGCGCTTGGACGTCCTTCTCGCTCGGGGGATAGATCGCTGCCGTCGCCACCGCGCCGATGCCGGCGGCAAGGATGACGATCGGTGGCAGCAGGGTCATGCCGACGAGGAGCCGGTTCCCCAGCGACTCCTTCCATTCACGAATGCAGATCGAGCGAACGATCGTGCGGCGTCCGGGGATCGACGCGATCACGCTCATGTCTGGCCCTCCACGATCTTCAGGTACACATCTTCGAGCGACGCACGCCGCTCGGTGACGTAGGCGAGCTCCGCACCCGAATCGACCAGCGCACGTACGACCCGGGGATTGGTCCGCAGCGGATCGTTGCTGGACACGACGATCGACCCGTTCTCGGACCGGGCGTCGGTCACCCCGGTCACCGCGCGGATGCGCTCGAGATCCTCCGGGCGCGGATGCGGCATCAGGCGGAACTCGGTCGTGTGGCCGTACAGCTCCGCCCGAAGGTTGGCCGGAGTATCGATGCGGATGACCGTTCGCCGGAAGAACGCGATGCGGTCGCACAGGCGGTCGGCCTCGTCGAGGTTGTGAGTGCACAGGAACACGGTCCGCCCCTCACCGCGAATCTGCTCGATGAACTCGCGGACCGTCCGGGCGGCGTCGGGATCCAGGCCGGTCGTCGGCTCGTCGAGGAACACGATGCGCGGCTCGTGGAGCGCGGCCCGCGCGATCGCGACCTTCTGCTTCATCCCCCGGGAGTACGTGATCACCGCCTCGTTCCGGCGTTCCCAGAGGCCCATGAGCCGGAGGTACTTCTCGGCCTGCGCGCGCGCGGTCGCCGGCGTGAGGCCGAACAGCGCGGCAAAGAACAGGAGATTGTCCAGAGCGGTCTGGCGCTCGTACAGGCCAGGCTGTTCGGTGAGGATGCCGACCGAAGCCCGGATCTTCGCGTCGTCGGTGCCCAGACGGAAGCCGGCGACCTCCGCCGAGCCGCGGGTCGGCGCGATGAGCGCACAGAGGAGGCGGAGGGTGGTCGTCTTCCCCGCACCATTCGGACCAAGGAAGCCAAAGACCTCGCCCTCGGCCACCTCGAGGTCAAGGTCTTGGACCGCGACGAGTCGGTCGAAGACCTTGGTGAGACCGCTCGTGCGCAGGACGACCGTCATCAGCGGATTGTATTTGCACGAATGCACCGGGAGGTATCCATACACTCCGACGATGACGGCACCTGAGGCCGGGCGCGACACCGAGCGGAAGCTCCAGGAGCTGTCGTTCCTCCATGAGATCACCCAGCTCGCCTCATCGACACGGGATTGGGACGAGATGCTGCGGCTGATCATCGATCGAACGACCGACGCAATGCGTGCCGAGGTCTCCTCGCTGTACCTCCTCGAGCGGCGCGAAGCGATCCTCCGGCTTGCCGCGACGAACGGTCTGGACCGCCGGTCGATCGGCCGGGCGACGCTCCGAGTGGGCGAAGGCATTGTCGGCTGGGTCGCGAACGCGCGCGTCCCGCTCGCCGTACGCGACGTGCGCAACGAGCCGCGGTTCAAATGGGTCAGCTCGGTCGACCAGTCGCGCTTCACCTCGATGCTGTCGGTGCCGCTCGTCACGCGGGATGAGGTCGTCGGCGTCATGAACGTGCAGACGGTCGAGACCCGTGACTTCGCCCGCAGCGAGATCGACTTCCTGCAGACCATCGCGAACCAGCTCGCGGGCATCATCGAGATGAGCCGGCTCCGTCGCGATGCCGAGCGGAAGCTCCGTGAGGTCTCCGCGCTCTTCGAGGTCTCGAACGTGCTCACTTCGACCCTCGAGCTGGACGAAGTGCTTGCGCTCCTCGTGGACCGCCTGGTCCGGGTCTACCCCGGCGCGTCCGGTGCGGTGCTCCTCCGCGAGCGCGACGGCCGCCCGGTCCTCCGCGCGCGGTCCGGCGAGCTTCCTCGCGCGGTGCTGGCCGCCGCGCGGCGGGCGATCGCCGAGGCCCGCCCGGTGGTCGGTCCCGATCACCTCGCCCTCCCGCTGCTCGCCGGAGATCGCCTCCTCGGCGCGGTCGCGCTCAGCGTGCCGGGCCAGCTGGCGTTCGCCGAGCCGGAGGTCGCGTTCGTCGGCGCGCTCGCGAACCAGGCCGCGCTCGCGATCGACAAGGCGGCGCTGTTCGCTCTCGAGCGGCGCACGGCCGAGAGCCTGCGCGAGCTGGAGCGCACCCGGAGCGAGCTCGTCGCGGTGGTGACCCACGATCTCCGCACGCCGCTCTCGGTCATCCGCGGGTACCTCGATCTCATCGCCGAGCGCGACCGGGCCGAGCCCGCCCCGCGCGGCAGCGTCCGTCTGCCGCTCCGCGAGGCCACCGCGCAGGTGAAGCATCTCGATCAGCTCGTCGACCGGATCCTCGAATCGGTCAAGACCGAGGGCCTCGAGCGGCCGCTCCGTCGGACGAAGTTCGATCTGCGCGCGGAGCTCATCGCGCGGCTGCGCGAGCTCGCGCCGATGGCGCGACAGCACCGGCTGGTCCTGCCCCGCGCCGGCCGGCCGATCATCGTGCGCGCCGATCGACGCCGGACCGTCGAGGTGATCGCCGCCCTCGTGCACAACGCCACCAAGTACGCCCCCGCGGGCACGCCGATCACGGTGGGCATCGCGAGCGAGGCCGGGCGGGCGGTCGTGCGGGTGCGTGACGGGGGCCCCGGCATCCCGCCGGCGGATCGCGCGCGGGTGTTCGATCCATTTGTCCGCGGCGCCGCGGGCGACGCGCCTGGGAGCGGGATCGGCCTGTACGCCAGCCGCCGCGCGGTCGAGGCCCAGGGTGGGGAGCTCTGGTATGAGGACGCGCTCGATGGGTCGGGTAGCGTGTTCGCGGTGAGCATCCCCCGATGACGCTGCTGGTGTCGGTCGCGAGGTCCGCGGCGTGGAGAAAGATGAGACGCCGATGACGACGGTCCTCATCGTCGATGACGACCGGGCGATGGTCGGGATGGTCGCCGCGCTCCTGGGCGGCGAGGGGTTCGATCTGCTCACCGCGTACGACGGCGAGACCGCGCTCCGCCGCCACGCCGAGGACGCCCCCGACCTGGTCATCCTCGATCGCCGTCTGCCGAAGCTCTCCGGGGACGAGGT
>JAYVCA010000182.1:0-3653 GCA_043750135.1 Chloroflexota bacterium
GGTCACGTAGCCCGATGCCGGCGTGATCGCGACCAGACCAGCGACCGCGCCGAGGGCCGCGCCGAGCGCGCTTGGCTGCCCACGGTGGATCCAGGAGACGGTGAGCCAGGTGAGGCCGCCCATCGCCGCCGCGGTGTTCGTCACCACGAACGCGTTCGCGGCAAGGCCGCCGGCCGAGAGCGCGCTTCCGGCGTTGAATCCGAACCAGCCGAACCAGAGGAGACCCGCGCCGAGGATCGTCATCGTCACGTCGTGCGGCTCGGTCTTCACCAGGCGACGGCCGACGACGAGCGCGGCGACGAGCGCGGACACGCCGCTGGAGACGTGAACGACGGTGCCGCCGGCGAAGTCGAGGGCACCCAGGGTGTGCAGCCACCCCCCGTTCCCCCAGACCCAGTGCGCGATCGGGGCATACACCAGCGTTGACCAGAGCAAGGTGAACACGACGAAGGCCCGAAAGGTGATGCGCTCGGCGATCGCACCGGTGATCAGCGCGGGGGTGATCACCGCGAACATCAGCTGGAACACCATGTACGCCTCGTGCGGGACCCCCGGAGCGTAGTCCGGGTTGGGGACAAGTCCGACGCCGCTGAGCGCGGCCCAGTCGAGACCGCCGATGAGCCCCCCATGATCCGGGCCGAACGCGAGCGTGTAGCCGACGAGCACGAACTGCACGCTGACCAGGCAGAGGATGAAGAACGAATGGGTGAGCGTGGAGAGCGCATTGCGCTTTCCCACCAGGCCGGCATAGAAGAACCCGAGCGCAGGGGTCATGAGCATGACCAGCGCGGCTGACAGCAGGACCCAGGCGGTGTCGCCGGCGTTGATGTCCATGCGCGGATGGTGCGCTGCCGGCCGGTCTCGAACAGTGCCCGCGTGGAGGAGAGTGTGTTGCCGTTCGGCGTCACTGCCCCAGCGCGTCGCTACTCGGTCGTCACCGTCTGGTCGACCTGCTCGCCGCCCGGCCGGATCGCGAGAAATGCCGTGTCGGCGCCGTCGATCAGGCCGCGGACCGCGCGCGCCTCGGCCTCCTGACCGGATCCCTGCAGCAGTCGGGCGTACTCGCTCAGCAGCTCGACGAGCTTCCCCCCGCCCGGCCCGGTCGATCCGGTCGATATGGGCGATATGGTCGATGTGGGCGCGCCGATCGACACCTTGGCGCCCTTCGCCAGTCGGTCGCGGAGCCCGGCCTCGTCGATGCCACGCGCGGCATCACGGCGGATGAACACGATCCCACCGGACATTCCGGAGCAGATCCAGCGACCGGGGTCGCCCAGGACGACCGCCGCGCCGGCGGTCATGTACTCGAACGCGAACCCGCCGAGGTCTCCGCCGAAGACGACCTCCGCCCCAGAGAGCCGGATCGCGGCGCGGGCATCGGCGCCGCCCTGAACGAAGAACCGACCGCGCTGGGCGCCGTACGCGAACGACTTCCCCACCGCGCCGTCGACGAAGCGGCCAGCGGCGTTCGGGGCCTTCAGGATCGCCGCCGTACCCCCGAGTGCGGTCTTGGCCGCACCGTCCTGGACGCCCCCACCGATCACCAGATCGAGGCCCTCGGTCGCATACGCGGCAAAACCGTTGCCGGCCACCGACCCGCCGCCGAACGATCCGGCTCGCGGTGGCGGTGCGACCGAGAAGATGTGTGCCCGCGCGAGCGCGCCGGCATCCCCGGTCCCGACGAAGCGGTCGGCGCTCGACAACGAGCGGCCGCCTTCGATCGCCACGGCCGCCGCAAGGGCGACCTGGGCCGGCTGCGCGGCGACCGCCGTGGCCACCGGCGTGAGGAGCGCGGCGAGGTCGACCCGGTCCCGACCGCGCGACTGCACGAGCAGGTCCGCACGTCCGACCAGATCCCGCACCGAGACGGCGCCCAGCGCGGCGACGAGGGTCGCGAGCTCCTCGCGAAGCGCGCCGAAGAAGCGACAGAGGTTCTCGACCGCGCGCTCCTGCTCCTGCGGCACGAACCGCTTGAGGCCCCGCGCGGACGCCTCGGCCAGCGAATCGATCTGCGTCGCGATCCCGACGTGGCAGGTGTCGAGCTGGCAGCCGCGGCAGATCGTGCAGCCGATGGCGACCATCGCAAGCGTGCCGAAGCCGACCCGGTCGGCGCCGAGGCACAGCATCTTCACGATGTCGGCGGCGCTCTTCATCCCGCCATCACACCAGATCTCGACGCGGTCGCGGAGGCCATTCGCGACGAGCGCGCGATGCGCCTCGACCACACCGATCTCGACCGGGAGCCCCGCACGCCGGAGGGCATGCTGGCGGGCGGCCCCGGTGCCGCCGTCATACCCCGAGAGCGTGACGATATCCGCGCCGGCCTTTGCGATCCCGCTCGCGATGATCCCGATGTCGGGAACGACGGGAACCTTCACCGCGACCTTCGCGCGCGGGTTCACCGTCTTCAGCTCGTGGACCACCTGCGCGAGGTCCTCGATCGAGTAGATGTCGTGATTGTTCGACGGCGAGATGAGGTCGACGCCGATCTCGGCGTTGCGCGCGAGTGCGACCTTTGCCGAGACCTTGCGCCCGGGCAGGTGCCCTCCCTCGCCTGGCTTGGCCCCCTGCCCGATCTTGATCTCGAGATAGTTCGACGAGTTCGCCAGGAGCGCGGAGACGCCAAATCGGCCGGAGGCGATCTGCTGTCCGCGGTGACGCGGATAGCGCCCGAGGAGGTCGGGAAGCTCGCCGCCCTCGCCGTTGATGCAGAGGATGTCCATCTTCGCTGCCGCCTCGGCGTAGGCGCGGTAGGCCGTTTCGCCCTGCGAGCCGAACGACATCGACGAGATATAGAAGGGCGCGGCGTGATCTCCGGTCCGAGTGCAGGCGTCGCCGTCAGGCGGAGGGGACAGGGATTCCCGGTCGTTCAGCTGGACGACATCCACCAGATGGCGGAGCGAGACCGGATGGTCCCGCTCCAGCTCCCCCAGACGCTCGGCGTACGTGGCATACGGCGTCTCGCCGTTCGCCACGGCGAGCGCGGCCTTCCAGACCCGCGGGTACAGCCGGAAGGAGGGCTCCAGGCGGGCGGGAGTGCGGTCGCGGAGCATCGCCGCTCGCTCGAGGCCGTCTCGCTCGATCGCGTCCCAGCCGAGGCCCGCGCTGCCGCTCGCGGCGAAGGTCCGGACGCCGAGGAGCTTCGCGACCTGGGGCGCGAGGCCGATCGCGGAGAACGCCCGCCCGTAGCCGCGCAGCTCGTGGATGCCGAGGGTCGAGATGACCTTCTCGATCCCCTTCCGCAGCGCCTCGACGAGGTTCGGCAGCGCGTCCGGATCACCGGATGCGATCGCGTGCTCGAGCAGCAGGTACGGGGCGACCGCATCGGCGCCAAGGCCGAGCGCGACGACGATGTCGTGGAGATTGCGCAGGCTGCCCGCGCTGACGACGAGGGCGGCGTCGCGACGGAGCGATCCGGTGCTCGCCGGCTGGGCGAGAAGCGCACCGTGCACCGCCGCGACGACCAGGAGGGGATCAAGCCAGGCCCGTCCCTCCGCGGCGACACCGCGATCGGCGATGACCAGCAGCGGGGTCCCCGCGCGCACCCCGCGACAGGCCTGGGCGCCGAGGCGCGCGAGCGCGTCATGTGCCGGCTCGTCCCAATCGCGATCCGCCGACAGCAGGGTCGCGCCAGCCGGGGCGAGGTCGGCAAC
>JAYVCA010000183.1:0-7787 GCA_043750135.1 Chloroflexota bacterium
CCGCGATCCACATCCCGGCGTACGACGGTGCGCTCACCGTCCGCCACGCGATCCCGCGTTAAGCGGATGCGCACCAGCGCTGGCGCGATCGCGGTCGCGGTCGTGGCCCTGTTCCTCGGTGTGCTCGCGGTCGCGCAGTTCCGATCCCAGGATGTCTACTCGCGCAGTCTTCAGCTCGAGACGCCGGCCTCGCTCACGACGCTGATCGCGAGCTTGTCCGACCGGAACAACTCCCTCCGGGACGAGATCTTCGATCTACGCCTCCGCGTCGAGTCGGCGCGGGATTCGGTCGCGAATGGCAAGGGCTCGCTCGCCGAGAGCGAGCGTCAGATCGCGCAACTCAAGGTCTTTGCCGCGCAGAGCGCGGTCCGTGGACCGGGGATCTCGGTCCGCATCGACGGGCAGTTCGACGAACGCGCGCTGAGCGACCTGGTGAACGAGCTACGCAACGCCGGCGCGGAGGCGATCGCGGCGAACGACCAGCGGATCGGGCCACGCACCTGGTTCGGCCCGGGTCCCGCCGGGACGATCAGCGTCGACGGCGTGGCGGTGCGCGGACCGTGGACCCTGAAGGCGTTGGGCGCGACCGATGTCATGTACGTCGCGATCACCCGGACCGGCGGCATCGTCGGGCAGTTCGAGCTGATCTACCCGAAGACCCGCTTCAGCGTCGCAAAGGAGTCCACGCTCGATCTCGCGGCACCCGCCGCCCCACGCTAGCGATCGTCCCGCTGGCGCAACAGAGCCCGGCCTCCATAAACTTCCGGTCTTGATGACAAAGGCGCCTGTGTCCCTCTACCTCGACGATGTCGTCGTGCTCCGTAAGGCGCATCCCTGCGGCGGCGACGCGTGGCGCATCGTCCGGCTCGGTGCGGATATCGGCGTCCGCTGCACGACCTGCGGCCGACGGGTTCTCATCGCCCGCAGCGCGATCGAGCGGGACATCAAGCGGTTCACCGCTCGTGGGCCCCTGGCGCCGGTCGACTAGCTCCGATCATGGACCGGTCCGTCATCGGCGCCGAGAACGGCGTCTTCCGCAACCGCGCATTCCTGGCGCTCTGGGGAGCGCAGATCCTGTCTCAGGTCGCCGCGAACGCGATCACCTTCGCGCTCATCGTGCTCGTCGGGGAGCTCACGAAGTCGAACACCTCGTCGTCGTTCCTGATCCTCCTGTCGATCGTCCCCGCGGTCGGCCTGGGCATCGTGGCGGGAGTGATCGTCGACCGAAGCGACCGCAAGCGGGTGCTGGTCATCACGAACGCGCTCCGTGCCGTCGCCGTGCTCCCGTTGCTCTTCTTCGGCGAAAGTGTTCCGACGGCGTACGCCGTCAACTTCCTGGTCGCGGCGATCACCACGTTCTTCGTGCCGGCCGAATCGGCGACCATCCCGGCGATCGTGCGAAAGAAGGACCTCCTTGTCGCGAACTCGCTCTTCACGTTCACCTTCAACGGTGCCTTCCTCGTGGGCTTCATCATCGTCGCGCCGATCCTCATCGCCATCGCCGGCTACCAGGTCCTGTTCACGATCATCGCGGTGATGTTCGCCGGAGCGGCGGTCCTGTGTCTCACCGTCCCCGACGCCATATCGGCGTCGGGGCCGATGAGCGTCGGCGTCGCCGGCGAGGCGGTCGCCGAGACCCGCCGCGCCGTCGCCGAGGCGTTCGGATACCTGCGGACCGCGCCGTCGGTCCTCTGGGCACTGGTCTACATCGCGCTGACCTACATGCTCATCGCCGTGGCCGGGGCGCTCGCTCCTGGCTTCGTGCGCGAGGTCCTCGGGCTTTCGGAGAAGAACGTGGTCGTCCTTGTGGCACCCGCGGGGCTGGGCGTGATCGCCGGTCTGGGGGTCCTGAATGTGATCGGCGGCCGCATTCCGCGGCCGCGGGCGATCGGCATCGGCCTCATCGTCGTCGGTGTCGCACTCATCGTTCTCGCCGCCGCCCGACCGTTCGCCGGCGTCTTTCGCACGGCGGCCGGTGGCACCATGGGGGAGGGGTTCCCGTTCTTCGTCGCGGTGGTGTCGGCGACCGCGTTCGTGTTCGGGATCGCCTACGCCTTCATCACCGTCCCCGCCATGACGATGCTCCAGGAGGACCTGCGCGACGACCTGCGCGGCCGGGTGTTCGGAGTCCTCAACATGCTCGTCTCGGTGTTCAGCTTTCTCCCGTTGGTCATCGTCGGCCCGGTCGCTGACCTCTACGGTGTGGCACCGGTGTTCGTCGCCGCGGCCGTGGCCGTCGCCGCCGCGTGGCTCGGTGGCCGCGCCACGCGGCGGCGGCCGCACCACGTGGTGGCCGACGCACCGGGCGCGGAATAGGGCGCCACACGATCCACGGAGCTTCGAACTGTGACCTGTGATGCGGACGTCGTGAGGTAGACTGACCTCTCGTGACGTCCTCCACCCCGCGGGGCACGTATCTCCACTATCTCCGCAAGCACCGCTCTCAACTCTTCCTCGGAGCGCTGTGCGTCGCTGCGGGATCGATCGCCGCCGTCGTGCCGCCGCGGTTCATCGGTGCCATCGTCGATGCCCTCACCACGGGCACCACGCTCGATGCCGTCGTCCGCCTCGCGCTTCTCATGCTGCTCTTCTCCGCGTTCGAGTCGGTCTTTCGGTCGGGCGGCCGGTATCTGATGATGAACACGTCCCGCTTCGTCGAATACGACATGCGCAACGATCTGTTCGCCCACCTTCAGCGCCTTCACATCGGCTACTTCCAACACCAACGGATCGGCGACCTCATGGCCCGCATGACCAACGACCTCTCGGCCGTCCGCCAGATGCAGGGCCCTGGGCTGATGAACGTGCTCGCGACCACGATGACCTTCGTGTTCACGATCGCGTCGATGCTCGTGCTCTCGGTGAAGCTCACCCTGATCGCCGTCGTGCTCATGCCGCTGGTCTCCCTCACCTTCTGGATGATCGGTCGACGGGTGCACCGCCAATTCGAACGTCTGCAAGCGCAATTCTCGGAGATGTCCACGAAAGCCCAGGAGAACTTCTCCGGTATTCGCGTGGTCAAGGCGTTCTCGCAAGAGCAGGCTGAGATCGCATCCTTCGCTCGCGTGAACGAGGAATACCTGCGTCGGGCGATCGAACTGCGGAAGACCGACGGGCTCATCTGGCCGACGATGTCCTTCATCCTCGGTATCGCCGTGCTCAGCGCGCTGTTCGTCGGAGGCCAGGACGCGATCGCCGGCGAGCTGAGCCTGGGGCAGCTCGTCCAATTCGTCGCGTACCTCTACCTCTTGTCGTGGCCGATGATCGCCCTCGGGTGGGTCTCGAACCTCTTCCAGCAAGGATGGGCCTCGCTCGTCCGGCTGCAGGAGATCTGGAACGTGGAAGCCGCGATCAATGACCCTCGCGACCCGGTCACCTCGCCCATCCGCGGCGCGGTCGAGTTTCAGAACGTGAGCTTCGCCTACGGGTCCACCATCGTGCTCCACGACATCTCGTTCAGCGTGCCCGCCGGCGGCTCGCTCGCGATCGTCGGACATACCGGTTCGGGGAAGTCGAGCCTGGTCAATCTCCTGCCACGGCTCTTCGACCCTCAGCAAGGCGAAGTCCGCATCGACGGGGTGGATGTGAAGCGATACCCGGTGGACCAGCTCCGGCGCGCGATCGGCTATGTCCCGCAGGAGACCTTCCTGTTCAGCATGCCGCTGCGCGAGAACGTCGGTTTCGGCATCGAGGGGACGCTGACCGCCGCGCAGCTCGAGTGGGCCGGTGACGTGTCGCAGCTGAACAAGGATGTCGATGAGTTCCCAGCACGCTACGACACGATGATCGGGGAGCGCGGGGTCACCCTCTCCGGGGGGCAGAAGCAGCGTTCCGCGATCGCGCGCGCCGTCGCGAAGGACCCACGGATCCTCATCCTCGATGACGCGATGTCCGCGGTCGACACCTATACCGAAGCGGAGATCCTCCGCCGCCTTCGCGGAGTGATGAAGGAGCGCACCAGCATCGTCGTTGCCCACCGCATCTCCACGGTGAAGGACGCCGATGAGATCCTCGTGCTTGACGAAGGCCGGATCGCCGAGCGGGGGAGCCACCGCGAGCTGCTCCAGAGGGACGGCCTCTACGCTCAGATGTACCGGCGCCAGCTCTTGGAAGAGGAGCTCGACGTGGACACCGAACGAGAGGCCCACGAGCGCCGGG
The DNA here is from genome assembly GCA_043750135.1 of Chloroflexota bacterium. GTDB lineage: Bacteria > Chloroflexota > Limnocylindria > P2-11E > P2-11E > UBA4735. The sequence goes on from JAYVCA010000183.1 coordinate 4,159, forward strand.
TTCACGAGTCCGAGCCACAGACACCGATCGGCTGGCGTCCGCGATCGGGCCGCGGCATCGGGGAGCAGGCCTGATGGCGACCGGGTTCTTCCAGGAGGACGAGATCCTGGGGAAGGCCTACGACGCCCGGCTGATGCGCCGGCTCCTCGCCTATCTGCGTCCGTACCGTGGGATGGTCGCCGTCGCGCTCGCGGTGCTCATCGGCGAGTCGTTCGTCGAGATCGCACCGCCACTCGTGGCTCGCTTCATCATCGACCGTGCGATCACCCCGGCCATCGGTCCGTCCGCAACGATCGCTCCGGACGAAGGGTTCCGGCGGCTCGTGCCCCTCGGACTCGCCTACCTCGCCCTCCTCGCCGCGGGCGCCTTTCTTCGTTATGGGCAGAACATCCTGACGACCTATGTCGGGCAGCGGGCGATGTATGACCTGCGGGTGCAGCTCTTCGGGCACCTGCAGCATCTGTCGCTGACGTTCTTCGACCGGAATCCGGTCGGGCGCCTGATGACCCGGATCACGAACGATATCGACGCTCTGACCGACATGGTCACCCAGGGAGTCGTCTCGATCTTTGGCGACGTGCTCATGGTCGTCGGCATCGCCGTCGTTCTCCTGCTGCTCGACTGGCGCCTCGCGCTCATCACGTTCATCTCGCTGCCGGTGCTCATCCTCCTCACCGGCTACTTCCGCCGGATGATGCGCGAGTCGTTCCGCGCCGTGCGCATCCGGCTCGCCCGGATCAATGCCTACCTGAACGAGAACATCAGCGGGATGTCGATCGTCCAGCTCTTCACCCGCCAGCATCGCGCCTACCGCCAGTTCGACGAGCTGAACACCGATCTGCTCGAGGCGAACCGCGGCGCGATCCGGGCGATGAGCCTGTTCTTCCCGGCCGTGACATTCACGCGCGCGGCGACCGCGGCCGGACTGTTCATCGCCGGCAGCAACTGGGTCCTCGCCGGCGAGCTGAGCATCGGCACGCTTCTCGCGTTCTGGCTCCTCATCGACCAGTTCTTCCGTCCGATCCAAGACCTATCTGAGAAATACAACATCCTGCAGTCGGCGATGGCCTCATCGGAGCGGGTGTTCCGCCTCCTGGACACCCAGGCGACGATCGTGGATCCGCCCCGTCCGATCGCGCTTCCTCACGTCCGAGGGGAGATCACCTTCGACAACGTGTCGTTCGCGTACAACGAGGGCGACTGGGTCCTCCGCGACGTGGCCTTCACGATCGGAGCCGGCGAGAGCGTCGCGATCGTCGGCGCGACGGGGGCGGGGAAGACCTCGATCATCAGCCTCATCTCGCGGTTCTATGACGTCCAGAAGGGGCGCATCCTCCTCGATGGGGTCGACCTCCGCGAGCTCGCGCAGAGCGAGGTCCGGCGTCACGTCGGCGTGGTGCTCCAGGATCCATTCATCTTCGCGGGCACGATCGCGTCGAACATCCGGCTCGAGGAGCGCTCGATCACCGACGAGCAGGTCAGGGCGGCGGCGCGATTCGTGAACGCCGACAAGTTCATCGACCGGCTGCCCGAGGGGTACGACACCGTCGTTACCGAGCGTGGCTCGACGATGTCGGTCGGCCAGAAGCAGCTGCTCGCCTTCGCGCGCGCCATCGCCTTCAATCCGGAGATCATGCTCGTGCTCGATGAAGCGACGTCGTCGGTCGATACCGAGACCGAGCACCTGATCCAGGACGCACTGGCGAAGCTCATGGTCGGCCGGACCTCGATCATCATCGCCCATCGTCTCTCGACGATCCAGAACGTCGATCGGATCATCGTCCTGCACAAGGGCCGGGTCACCGAGATGGGCACGCACCGTGAGCTGCTGGCCCAGCGCGGCGTCTACCATCGGCTCTATGAGCTCCAATACCGCGCGCACGAGGCCGTCTCCTAGCCGACCGCTCCGTTCGTTCGGGGCGATCTTCGCGGCGGTCCTGGTCTTCACAGCGAGCTGCGTCGGTACCTCGGCACCGAGCGCCAGCTCAGCGCCTCCCGGCACCGGTCCATTGGCCGCGGACCGGATCCAGATCCTGCACACCAACGACATCCACGGTCACCTTGACGCCAATGACACCGTGCAGGGCGGCAACGGGTCGTTCTCGCAAGGCGGGCTGGTCGCGATGGCCCAGCAGATCGAGAAGCTCCGCGCCCGCGGCGCGGACCGCACGCTCCTGGTCGACGCCGGAGACGCGTGGCAGGGCACCTATATCTCCAACGAGAACAAGGGCCAGGCGATCACCCAGATCATGACGCTCCTCAAATACGACGCCCAGGCCCTCGGGAATCACGATCTGGACTGGGGCCAGGACGTCCTGCGGCAGCGGACCCAGGAGGCGAGCTTTCCGTTCCTTTGCGCCAACTGCGTCGACGCGAGCGGTACGGTCCCGGCCTACCTCCGACCGTACGCGGTGAAGGATCTCGGCATCGTGAAGGTGGCCATGATCGGCCTGATCCTTCCCGGTGCGGCGACGATCATCAAGGACTCAAGCGTCGCCGGACTGCGCTTTCTTCCATTGGCCGAAAGCGTCCGCCGTTATCTCCTCGAGATGAGGCAACAGGCGGACCTGCTTGTGGCCATCACCCACGTTGGCCTCGAGCCACTCGTGCCCGAGGGCGACCGGGCGCTCGCGACGGCGGTCCCGGAGCTGGATGTGATCATCGGGGGCCATTCGCATACGGCGCTCCGCGCCGCCACGACCGTCGGAAAGACGATCATCGTGCAGGCGGGCGCCTACGCCGCCAACCTCGGTGATCTCGAGCTGGTCATCGATCTGGCCACCAAGACGGTCAAGGAGGCCCCCACCCGTTCCGTCGAGCTGATCCCGATCGTTGGGGCGAAGGGCCCGCAGAGCGACCTGGTGAAGCTGGTGCAGACGATCGTCGACGAGCGGAAGGCCGTCGGACGGAAATACACCGAGCGTGTGGTCGGCCGGATCGTGGCGCCGCTGGACAACCCCCGCGCGGAATCTGGCCTCGGCAACCTGATCGCCGATGGTCTGCTGGAGTACGGCCGGATCCAGAACTGGAAGAGCGACGTTTCCTTCTACAACATGGCCGGTGTGCGCGCGCCGCTTGCGGCGGGCGACGTGACCTACGGCCAGCTCTACCAGGTCCTCCCGTTCACCAATGTGGTCATGAGCCTCGACATGACGGGGAAGCAGCTTCGCGCGGTCTTCGAAGCGGCGTCCGGCACATCCGGACGCCTGCAGGTCGGGGGCGCGCGCTACGCCTACCGGTTCGAGAACCCGACCGGACAGCGACTGCGGAGCGCCACGGTGGGCGGAGCGCCGCTCGACGACGCCAAGATGTACCACGTCGTGACGATCGACTACCTGTTCGGGGGCGGTGACGGACACAGCGAGTTCAAGGATTCGACCAACGTGATCTATGGCGATATCGAGGTCGACGTCGTTGCCGCCTACCTGACCGCCCACTCGCCGCTCGATCCCAGGATCGAGGGCCGCATCACGTTGGAGTGAGGCCCCTGCGATGACGTGGCCCCGTGCCCGTCGTGCGCTCGCCGTGGCCCTGGCGCTCGCGACTCTTGCCTCGTGCGCGGTGGCCTCGCCCCAGCCGCCCGCCGAAGCGACCTCCGGCAATGCTCCGATCCAACGCGAGTTCGAACG
>JAYVCA010000184.1:0-5052 GCA_043750135.1 Chloroflexota bacterium
GCTCGTACCCCGCGACCCCCTTCCCCACGATCTGATGCGCGGTGACCTCGGTGAGATAACTATGGTGCCTGAACGGCTCGCGCGTCGCGACGTCGCTGATGTGCACCTCGACGACCGGGAACGCGCAGCCGGCCACCGCGTCCCGGAGCACGACCGAGGTGTGCGCAAGCCCACCGGGATTGATGATCGCGCCGTCGGCGTCGGGATGGCGCTGCAGGAAGTCGATGAGCGTGCCCTCGTGATTCGACTGGAGATCGGCGATGGCATGCGCCGGTCCGGCGGCCGCACGAAGCCGGTCGATGATCTCGACCAGCGTGGTCGTCCCGTAGATCGCCGGCTCGCGCACGCCCAGAGTGTTCAGGTTCGGGCCGTTCAGCACCAGGATCTTCATCGGCCTTCCACCACGCGTGCGGCTGCCGCGAGCGAAGCGCGGCCGACGTCGGTGACCTCGCTGAACCGGCCGATCGCCCGTGGGAGGATCCAGCGGACCTTCCCGGCGCGCACCTTCTTGTCCGCGATCAGGAAGCTGGCCGTCCGGGCCGGGATCCGCGCCCGGACCGGGAGCCCGGCGGCGGTCAGGATCCGTTCGAGCCGCTCGCGGAACGCCGCCGGCACCAGGTCGAGGTGCTCCGCGAGCGCCGTGGCGAACACCATGCCAATGCTGACCGCCTCACCATGCGTCGCGCGATAGGCCGACCCGGCCTCGTAGGCGTGCCCGAAGGTGTGGCCGAAGTTCAGTAGCTCGCGGGTGCTCGCCTCGCGCTCGTCGCGACCGACGATCGCCGACTTCAGCGATACCGCGAGCGCGATGGCCCCGACGGTCCGGCCAAGATCGCCCTCCAGCACCGGTCCGACCGATCGTTCGATCTGCGCGACGGCCAGCCGGTCGGCGAGGAACGCCGACTTGGCGACCTCGGCCAGCCCCGACGCGCGCTGGCGCCGGGGCAGCGATCCGAGCACCGCTGGATCGGCAAGCACCACGTCCGGAGCCCAGAACGCGCCGGCGAGGTTCTTCCCGGCGGCAAGGTCGATACCGGTCTTTCCACCGATCGACGAGTCGACCATCGCCAGGAGGGTCGTCGGGACCTGCGCATAGCGGATCCCGCGCAGGTACGTCGCGGCGGCAAAGCCGGCGAGGTCGCCGACCGTCCCGCCGCCGAGCGCGATGACCGCGCCGTCACGGCCGATCCCGGCGCGCGCCAACGCCTGCCAGAGGCGCTCCAGGCCGGTGATCGACTTCGCCCGCTCGCCCCGGGGCACGCTGATCGTCGTGGTCGTGATGCCCGCCGCCGCGCAGGATGCGGCGACGGTCGGTGCGAGGCGCCGCGCGGTCAGAGTGTCGGCAACGATCGCCGCTCGTCCGCTCCACCCGAGATCGGCGAGATGGGAGCCGGCGTGCTCCAACAGGCCGGCGCGGACGAGGATCGGATACGGCCGGCTCCCGTCCACGTCGAAGCGCAGCCCGCGCGAGGCAACGAGCCACGCGGCGACCGCACGAGCGACATCTTCCGGCGGAACATGGTCGACGGAGAAGGTCGCGTCGACGTCGGCATAGACGCCGCGGCGCTCCCGGAGGACCCGCGCGGCATGCTCGCGCGGCGGAACGTCGAGGTGTCCCCGTCTTCCCAGCGTCGCCGCGATGCCACGCGCGACGGTGGCCGCATTCCCGGTCAAGCCGATACAGCTGCCGAGCGCGCGCATCCGCCGACGGTTCGCGTCCTCCAGTGGCGCGCCCCCCCCGGTCGCGACGACCACCACGGCATGCGTCGGCGCAAGGCGCACCAGAGACTCTGATTCGAGGGCGCGGAACCTCGGCATCCCATCCTCGCGGATGATGCGATCGCAGGCCTTCGCGGCACGGCGTTCGATCTCAGTGTCGAGATCGAGCGCCGCGGCGCCGAGCAGCTCGGCGAGAAGCGGCGCCACGGTGGACTTGCCGATGCCCGGCGGCCCGACGAGGAACAGGTGCATCAGCGGTCGGCGATCGGGCGGAGGCGCTCCCGGTAGGTCGCCAGCGCCCGAAGCAAGTCGTCCAGGGTGTCTTCGCCGAACTTCAGGCAGAGCGCGTCGGCGAGGGCGAGCGCGAGCATCGCCTCGGCCACGACCCCGGCCGCGGGAACGACGCAGACGTCGCTCCGTTCGATGTGCGCGGCTGCGGCAAGGCCGCTGCGCAGGTCAACCGACGCCAGCGGGCGCATGAGCGTCGAGATCGGCTTGAACGCGACGCGCGCCACGATATCCTCACCGTTGCTCACCCCGCCTTCGAGGCCGCCGGCCCGGTTGCCGGATCGCCCAAAGCCGGCCCCCCGTCGCTCGATCGGATCGTGCACCGCGCTGCCGCGATCAGCCGCGGAAGCGAAGGCATCGGCGAACTCGACGCCTTTGGCCGACGGGATCGAGGCGAGTGCCTGGGCGATGCGGCCGTCGAGCCGACGATCCCATTGCGCATACGTTCCGAGGCCGGCCACCACGCCACGGGCGCGGATGGCGGTGACGCCGCCGAGGGTATCCCCGGCATCGCGAGCGGCCGCGATCGCCGCGACCATCCGCTCCGCGGCGGCCGGGTCGGAGCAGCGCACCTCGCTCGCTTCGATCCGCTCACGGTCGAAGGTCGGCGACGCGGTCACGTCGCCGATCACGACCGTCTCGCTCAGGACGTCGATGCCGGCCGCGGTGAGCAGCGCACGCGCCACGCCGCCGGCGGCGACCCGGGCTGCGGTCTCGCGCGCGCTCGCGCGCTCGATAACATCACGGACGTCCTCGTGCCCGTACTTGAGCGCGCCAGCCAGGTCGGCGTGACCAGGGCGCAGCCGGGTCACCGGGTCTGGCGGCTCGGCGAGCGGATCGACGCTCATGACCCGCTCCCAGTTCGGCGCGTCGCGGTTCGCGATCCAGAGCGCCACCGGGCCGCCGGTGGTGCGGCCCTGCCGCACCCCGCCGGTGATCCGCGCCGCGTCGCGCTCGATCTTCTGCCGGCCGCCACGCCCGTAGCCAAGCTGCCGGCGGCGAAGGTCTGCGTCGATCGTCGTGCCATCGATCGACAGGCCGGCCGGGACGCCGTCGACGATGACCGTGAGACCCGGTCCATGGCTCTCGCCCGCAGTGAGGAAGCGCATCAGCGGAGGCCCACGGCGAGGCGCATCGTTGCGACCGGCGCCGGAACGCCGGTCCAGATCGCGAACGCGAGGGCCCCTTGGTGCACCAGCATCGGAAGCCCGTTCAATACCTCGCAGCCGCCGGCGCGCGCTCGAGCGATGAGCGGCGTATCGGTTGCGGCCGGGATGAGGTCGATGACCGCAAGGCGTGCCGGGAGTGCGATCCCCTCGAGCGGATCCTCCCCGTCCAGGCCGAGCGCGGTGGTATTCACCACGACGTCCGCGCCGGCGACGCTCCACGGCGGCAGCCAGTCGACGACCTCCGGCCGCCACGCGTCGCCAGCGGTCGGGAAGGTCCGCGCGAGCCGCTCGGCGCGCGCCCGGGTGCGATTGGCGATCGTCACCCGCGCGAGCGCCGCGACGAGTGCGGCGGTGACCGCACGGCTCGCGCCACCGGCCCCGAGCACGAGCACCCGCTTGCCGGCCACCCCGATCCCCGCCTCCGCGATCGCGCGGGCAAAGCCCTGGCCGTCGGTGTTCCAGCCCTGCAGGCGCGGGCGTCCCGCGGCGTCGCGGTACTTGGAGATCGTGTTCGCGACCCCAAGCCGCAGCGCGTCGGCGTCGTGACCGTCGACCAGGTGGACCGCCGCCTCCTTGTGCGGGATCGTCACGTTCGCCCCGAGGATCGCGTCGTCCTGACGGATGCGCTCGACGGCGGCGGGAAGATCCTCCGGCTGGACATCGAGCGTCTCGTAGCGGTGGGTCAGTCCGGTCGCCGCGAACGCGGCATTGTGCATCGCGGGCGAGAGCGAGTGCCCGACCGGATGACCGAGCAGCATCACCGTGCTCATTTGTTCCCGTACTTCACCCGGTTCGCCTCCTGCTCGTCGAGCGTCACCGCGAAGGCGTGACCCCCGGTCCCGTCGGCCTTCGCGACGAAGTAGAAGTAGGGGGTCTTGGCCGGCCGCGCGGCGGCCTCGAGCGCGGCCTGGCCCGGGTTCGCGATCGGCGTCGGTGGGAGGCCGGCGACGCGGTAGGTGTTGTACGGCGAATCGAGCTTGAGGTCATCGAGCGAGAGCTCGCGCCAATCGCCGAGCGCGTACTGGATGGTCGGGTCGGCGTCGAGCTTCATCCCGATATCCAGCCGGTTCTGATACAGCCCAGCGATGGTCGGGCTCTCTTTCCGGTCCTTCGCCTCGCGCTCGACGATCGACGCGAGCTTCACGACGTCGTAGATCGCGACCTTCCGTGACGACGCCGCGGACCGGAGGGTCGGGCCGACGCGCCGCTCGAAGGTGTCGAGAAGCAGGTCGACGATCTGCGTGGCCGTCGCATCCGGCCCAAGGAAGTAGGTATCCGGGAACAGGTATCCCTCGAGCGAAGTCTTCGGATCCAGCCCGGCCAGCACCGTGTTGTTTCGCGTGCCGACGACCGCCGCGGCGATGAACTCGTCGCGAGCGATCTTCGGGAACGCTTTCGCCACGGCCGTCGCGACCTCGCTCAGCCGCCATCCTTCGATGATCCGGAGCGCAGCCTGATCGCCAGGCGCCTTCTCGAACAGTCGGGCGATGTCCGACGGCGTGAGTGCCGGCGAGACCGTGTACGTGCCTGACTGCAGGGTGCCCTCGCGCCCGCTCTCGTACAGGACGTACTTGAATGCCAGCGCCGAGCGCACCAGACCGGCCCGCTGTAACGCCGCGGCGATCTGGGCTGCCGTCTGGCCGCGCTTCACGACGAACTCCTGCGACGGGCCGTTCGGGTCGGCCGCCACGGTCGTGTCAGGAACGACCTTCGGAGCGACGATCGAGCGCACGACGGATTGGCGGAGGAGCGTGTCGTGGTCGTCGGCCAGGCCGACGACGGCGTCCACGATGAGCGGACGCGCGACAAGGGCCCCCGCCGCGACGACCAGGACCACGAAGAGCGCGAAGAAGAGCGGTCCGCGCGCCGACGACCG